>NZ_JBFRGA010000025.1:0-45194 GCF_052115105.1 Chryseobacterium sp. 2TAF14 | reverse complement strand
GCTCATTACAGAAGATGGTAAAATTCTTACTTACGATTTAGATAAATACAACATTGATATGTTGAATAGTGGAAACGTATTGCTTTATCTTTACGAAAAAGAGAAAAAAGAAAAATACCTTAAAGCGCTTCAGACTTTACGTTTACAAATCGACGGGCAACCGAGAACAAATGAAGGCTCTTTCTGGCATAAAAAAATCTATCCTTATCAGGTTTGGTTAGACGGTTTGTACATGGGAATGCCTTTCTACACGCATTATACAAAAGATTTTGTAAAAGGTGCAGATGCTCAGAAAGCATATGATGATATCGTTTTCCAGTTTGATTCGGTTCAGAAAAATCTTTTAGACAAAAAAACAGGTTTGCTGTATCACGCTTGGGATGAAAGCAAAGAGCAGGCTTGGGCAGATAAAGAAACCGGACTTTCTCCGAATTTCTGGGGAAGAGCAATGGGTTGGTACGGAATGGCAATGGTAGATGTTTTAGATTATTTGCCGGAAAATCATCCGGGAAGAGTTAGACTGATTTCTTATATTAAATCATATTCTGACGCTGTTATTAAATATCAGGACAAAAAATCCGGACTTTGGTATCAGGTTTTAGATAAGCCATTGGCAAACGGAAATTATGAAGAAGCAACGGCTTCAGCAATGTTTGTGTATACGATGATTAAATCGGTGAATAAAGGATACTTACCAAAATCTTATAAAGCTGCAGCTAAAAAAGGTTACGACGGAATCATCAAAAATTTGATTACAGTAGACGAAAATGGTGTTGTTAATTTAAATAAATGTTGTGCTGTTGCCGGTCTTGGAGGAAAACCTTACAGAGATGGTTCTTATGAATATTACGTAAATGAGCAGATCCGTTCAAACGACGGAAAAGGAACAGGACCTTTCATTTTGGCAAGCTTAGAATTTGAAAAATAGGAATTTGAAACATTAAGATAGTTAAAGGGTTAAGATTTTTTAAGGTTAAAATCTAAGATTTTATCAAGCTATTTGCTTAAAGCGGAGCTCATCTTAATAATACTAAACTGCTTAATAAATCTTAATGGTTAAAATTTAAAGTTGATTTAAAATATAAAACCTTTGCTGAGCAGAGCGCCATTGCGAACGAAAAATATCTAATAAGTTTTAAAAAATCTTAGCGCACTTTGCGTTTTAAATTTTACCAGATCAAAAATCTGATTTTATGACAAACAAAATTTTAAATATACTTTCAATCACCACATTTTCCATTGCATCAAGTTTTTTGAATGCACAGGAAAAGCCTTACGTTTCAGAAGTCTGGATTTCTGATCAGGGAAAAAATTATAAAAACCCGATTTTATATGCAGATTACTCAGATCCAGATGCCATTCGTGTTGGTGATGATTATTATATGACGGCTTCAAGCTTTAACGAAGCTCCCGGTTTACCGATTCTTCACTCAAAAGATATGGTTAATTGGAAATTGGTAAATCACGCTCTCATTGATGTTTTACCTGCAAAAAATTTCAGTACCCCCAAAAGAGGAGATGGAGTTTGGGCTCCTGCAATCCGTTTTCATAAAGGGGAATTTTACATTTATTGGGGCGATCCCGATTTTGGAATTTACATGGTGAAAACCAAAGATCCGCTTGGAAAATGGGAAGAGCCGGTTTTGGTAATGGAAGGAAAAGGTCTGATCGATTCTTGTCCGTTCTGGGACGAAGACGGAAACGCTTATTTAGTTCACGGTTGGGCAGGAAGTCGAGCCGGAGTAAAAAGTTTGCTTACCATTAATAAAATGAATGCTGAAGGAACAAAAGTTTTAGATAAAGGCGTTCATATTTTTGACGGACACGATGCTCATCCAACCGTTGAAGGACCAAAAATGTACAAAAGAAACGGTTATTATTATGTTTTTGCTCCTGCAGGAGGCGTTGCTACAGGATGGCAATTGGTTTTAAGATCAAAAAATATTTACGGTCCTTACGAAGAAAAAATTGTTCTTGAGCAGGGAAAAACAAAAATAAACGGTCCACATCAAGGAGCTTGGGTAGATACGCCTTCAGGTGAAGACTGGTTCTACCATTTTCAGGATGTTGATGCAGGTGGAAGAATCGTGCATCTTCAACCGATGAAATGGGAAAAAGACTGGCCTGTAATGGGAATCGATAATGATAAAAATGGAATCGGCGAACCTGTTTTAACGTATAAAAAACCGAATGTCGGGAAAAATTATCCGATCGTTACTCCGCCGGAAACTGATGAATTTGATGGTGAAAAATTAGGATTGCAATGGCAATGGAGCGCTAACGAAAACATCGTTTGGTCTTCAAAACTTCCGGGGCAAAAGTTTTTAAGATTATTCTCAATGAAAACTCCTGATGGAGACAAAAACCTTTGGAATGTTCCGAATCTTTTAACTCAAAAATTTCCTGCTCCAACTTTCGCAGCTTCAACAAAAGTGAAATTAATTCCTGAAGAAGCCAAAGAAGGGAAAGTTGCCGGACTTTTGGTTATGGGAATGGATCACGCATCGCTTGTCATCACCAATAAGCCTGATGGATATTATGTTCAGTTGAGAAAAGCTGAGAAAATTGAAAAAGGTGGTGCCGAAAAAGTTTTATTTGAATCAAAATTAAAATCAAACGAAGCTTATTTTAAAGTAAATGTAAACGAACCAAACGGAATTTGTACATTCAGTTATAGCGAAAACGGAAAAAACTTTATCAAAGTTGGCGAACCATTTCAGGCAAAATCAGGAAAATGGATTGGTGCTAAAGTCGGTTTATACAGCGTAAGTACACCGGAAGCAAAACGTGGTGGTTRTGCAGATTTTGAATATTTCAGAATAACTAAAAATTAAAACATTCACACAGATAGCATAAACTTTCGCAGATGATTGCACAATGAATTCAGTTTCAAAAAATCTGTGAAAATCTGTGAAATCTGTGGGAGATTAAAACAACAAAAAATTTTACATCGTTTCTTTTTATTCAGTTCTTTGCTGTTGTCAGCTTACCAATCACACAACAACTTTGATGGCAGCAAAGCCTGATAAAATTTAAATAAGAAAAATAGGATACAATTATATGAAGAAGTCATTTAAAATCGTAGGTCTTGTTGCAGCAATGCTATTTTCAGGACAGTTCTACGCTCAGAATACAGATATTTACAAAGGAATTGAATTTAATATGCCGAAAGTTGTTGAAACTTCTTTCGCAGCAAATACAGTTTCCATCAAAGATTTCGGCGGGATTGCAGACGGAAAAACCAAAAATACAGAAGCTTTCAGAAAGGCAATCGATGCTTTGGTAAAGAAAGGTGGTGGTAAATTGGTGGTTCCAAGAGGAATGTGGCTTACCGGACCCATCGTTTTACAAAGCAATATCAATCTTCATGTAGAAGAAGGTTCTATGATTATTTTCAGTACAGACAAAAGCGATTATCCTTTGGTAGACGTAAGTTTTGAAGGTTTAAATACGATTCGCTGTCAATCTCCTATTTCTGCAAGAAATGCTAAAAATATTGCCATTACAGGAAAAGGGGTGATCGATGGAAGTGGTGATGCATGGAGAGCCGTTAAAAAATCAAAACTATCTGAAGTGGAATGGAAAAAATTCGTGGCATCTGGCGGAATTGTTTCTAAAGACGGAAAAACATGGTATCCATCAGAAAGTTATAAAAAAGGATTTGAGGGCAGCTCAAGCTTTAATGTTCCTGATAAAATCGACAAATCCGAACTGGAATCTGTGAAAGATTTCCTTCGTCCGGTAATGGTAAGTATTGTGGGTTGCGACCAGGTCCTTTTGGACGGACCAACTTTCCAGAATTCTCCGGCTTGGAATCTTCATCCATTAATGACTTCCAATTTAATTCTAAGAAATCTTACGGTTAGAAATCCATGGTATTCTCAAAACGGTGACGGTGTAGATTTGGAATCTTGTAAAAACGTTTTGATTTACGACAATACGTTTGATGTTGGAGATGATGCCATCTGTATTAAATCTGGAAAAAATGAAGACGGAAGAAAAAGAGGAATGCCGACGGAAAATGTAATCATTAAAAATAACGTTGTTTATCACGGTCACGGAGGTTTCGTCATCGGAAGCGAAATGTCTGGTGGAGCAAGAAATATGCATGTTTCTGACTGTACTTTCATTGGAACAGATATCGGTCTTCGTTTCAAAACAACCCGTGGAAGAGGTGGTGTTGTGGAGAATATTTACATCAAAAATATCGATATGATCAACATTCCTACGCAGACGATTGGTTTCAATATGTTCTACGAAGGAGCTTCTCCGGTTTTGGAAGACGGACAAAAAGCGGAAGAAAACAAAGCTCCGGAAAAAGTATATCCTGTAACTGAAGAAACTCCGGTTTTCAGAAATATTTACTTTAAAAATATCACGGCAACCAATTCTGATGAAGCGATCACACTTTTCGGTTTAGCTGAAATGAATCTTAAAAATATTGTGATTGAAGATTCTCAGTTTGATACTAAAAAAGGGTTAACCATCGTAGATGCAGACGGAATTCAGCTTAAAAATGTAAAATTAAATTACAAAGAAGGAACAGGAACGACGATTTTAAACAGTAAAAATATAGACCTTTCAACACTGAAACTTGAATCAAAGCAAAAACCAACCATCAAAGTTTTGGGAGCAAAAACAACAGCCATAAAACTTCCAAAAGATATAAAAGGTGAGCAATTAAGCATTTCAAAAGAGATTGCAAAAAAATGCAGTGAAGTAATTTGAGATTTGATGTTTTGAGATTCGTGATCCGGGTTTCGAGATTAGAGATTCGAACTCAAAAGAACTTTTAAGTTTGAAAGTTAAAGTCCCAAAGGGACGGTTTTCTAAAGGATAGGATGCAATCCTATCAAGATTGATAACATTAAATTAAAGATTTGCAGGCACAGGAAAAATTTTAATTTTTCAACTGATGTGATCTAAATATTTTCAAACATTTAAACTTAAAGGTTACTAATGTGTCAAAAAAATTGCGGCTAAAATAAAACGCATACTTTTTTGAACTAAATATTTTCAAAGTTTTAAACTTTAAAATTGCAAAAATCTTTTGTGACTTTTGCGGTTAATAAAAAATTAAAAAATGAGTTTTTACAAACTATATTTTCTTTTTGTTTTTTTTGTAGGAGCAAAAGCATTCGGTCAGACAAAGCCGAATGCTACTCCTTACACAAACGAAGCAACCTATGAAAAACTGAAAAAGAAACATCCGTTTATCACTCCGTTGAACAGACCTGTTCCGGCAAACATCGGGATCGATAAAGATGTGGAATATGCCAACGTGAACGGATTATCACTAAAAGCAGATATTTATTATCCAAAAGACCAATCCAAAAAGTATCCTGTAATCGCAATGGTTCACGGTGGCGGCTGGATTTCCGGAAGCAAGGAAAATGAAAAATACATGGCTCAGGAACTGGCTTCAAAAGGTTATGTAGCGATTGCGGTTGGTTACCGTTTAAGTGAAGTGGCAAAATATCCTGCCGCAATTGATGATGTAGAAAATGCTATCAAATTTTTAAAGAAAAACAAAAAAAAGTATTTTTTAAACACAAAAAAAATTGCAGTTTTAGGAGAATCTGCAGGGGCACAAATCGCAACTTTGATCGGTGTAAAATCTAAAGGAAAAATCAAAGCAATCGTGAATGTAGACGGAATCGTATCGTTTATTCATCCTGAAGCCGAAGAAAGCACTTACGCCGCTTTTTGGTTAGACGGAGACAGAAATACGAATTTAAAAAACTGGACCGAAGCTTCTCCGTTGGAATTTGTTGATAAAAAAACACCTCCTACTCTATTCATCAACTCTTCTCAGCCTCGTTTTCATGCAGGACGGGACGATATGATGAAAAAACTGAAAAGCTATGGAACTTTCACAGAATTTCACGAAATAAAAGATACGCCGCATTCATTTTGGTCTGCTGAACCATGGTTTACAGAAACTTTGAATTTGACTTTGGATTTTTTGGATAAAACGCTGAAGTAAGGTTTAGGTTTAAGTTTAGGCAAAATTAAAACGCAAAGATTTATTTCTATAATTAAATAATTTAAGTGTGCAAAGATGAATCAATAAATTGATTTGATGAAGCTCTTGTAATATTTCAAGCTTAAGCGACTTGCTCGCAATCTTTGCTCACTTAAATTTTTAAAGATTTTAATTGAACTTTGCGTGGTAAAATTTCAGAATCAATCATAAAAATTATTTATGAAAAAACTATTTTTAATATTTCTTATTTCTGCAACCAATTTCATATTGGCACAAAATCCATACATTACCGTAACCGTTGCACAAGATGGTAGCGGACAATTTACTTCCATTCAGAAAGCCATAACATCAATCAGAGATTTCGGACCGGGAGAAGCTTTAGTAAAAATAAAAGCAGGAACATACCACGAGAAAATCGTGATTCCTTCTTCAAAACATAAAATCACTTTACAAGGCGAAAGCAAGGAAAATACAATCATTACCAACGATGATTATTCAGGTAAAATGGATGCGCTTAATGAGAAAATGACGACTTTCAATTCGTACACACTTTTGGTCATGTCAGATGACGTTAAAATTTTAGACTTAACCATTCAAAACAGCTCATGCAATCAGGGACAAGCGGTTGCGCTTCATGTGGAAGGTGACCGTTTCAGCATAAAAAATTCTAAAATTTTAGGTTGTCAGGATACCGTTTACACAGGTGGAAATCACAGCAGGCAATTTTACGAAAACTCTTATATTGAAGGAACAACTGACTTTTTATTTGGTTCGGCAACGGTTGTTTTTAAAAACTGTACGATTAAAAGTTTAGCCAATTCTTACATTACAGCAGCTTCTACAGAACAAAGTAAAGAGTTTGGATATATTTTTTTTGATTGTAAATTAATTGCAAAAGAAGGCATCAACAAAGTATTTTTAGGAAGACCTTGGCGGCCGTATGCAAAAACAGTTTTCATCAATACCGAAATGGGAAATCACATCGTCCCCGAAGGCTGGAATCCCTGGAAAGGTGATAAAATGTTTCCCGACAAAGATAAAACCGCATATTACGCAGAATTTGGAAGCAAAGGCGAAGGGGGAAAAACTGAAAACCGTGTAGCGTGGTCACATCAGTTGACAAAAAAAGAAATGAAAAAATATACCATCAAAAATATTTTTGGAGACTGGAACCCAATCATGAGTAATAAGTAATTGGTAATGAGTAATTAATTGCTACTGCAATAAATGACATAGGAAAATGGAGCGTAAAGAAAATTAAATCTGTGAACGTTAAAAAAATTCTATTGTTTGAAGCGCGACGGAAGTTTTAAATCAAATGACTAATATCAAATTCGCGCAAGTTTAGAATTTTTAGAGAACAGAATTAATTTTTAGCGGAAGTTTCCAAGTCTTGAACTTTTGGTTCTTTTGTTTTAAGACAAAAGAACATTAATTAAAACAATTTTAAAAATGAAAAAAATACTTTTAATTCTAAGCGTTGTAATTTCAACAATGGTTTTAGCTCAGAAAAAACCAACCTTATTTCTGATTGGCGATTCTACAATGTCAAACAAAGACAATCCCGACAAAAATCCTGAACACGGATKGGGACAGGTTTTAGGACAGTTTATGACCAATGGAATTGAAATTCAGAACCATGCAATGAACGGAAGAAGCTCAAAAAGTTTCAGAACAGAAGGAAGATGGGATAAAGTTGAAAAACAATTGAAAAAAGGTGATTTTGTCATCATTCAGTTTGGTCATAATGACCAGAAGTTTAAAGATTCTACAAAATTTACAAATCCTTATACTCAGTACAGAGCTAATCTGGAAAGATATGTAAATGAAACCCGAGCAAAAGGTGCAACACCCATTTTAATGACTTCTATTACCCGAAGAAATTTTAATGAACATGGTGTTTTGATTGACACCCACAAAGAATATCCCTTGGTTGTAAGAATGGTTGCCGACGACATGAAAGTCGCTTTTGTAGATATGCAGTTGCTTACAGAGCAAATGGAAATTTCCGCAGGTCCTGAAAAATCAAAATTGTTGCATCTTCACTTTAAAGCTGGCGAAAATGCTTATTACGAAAAAGACAAAGCAGATAATACGCATTTATCAAAATTAGGTGCAGAAACTGTGGCAAAATTAGCTACAAAATCTTTGAAAACCCTGAAAACAGGTTTAGAAAAATATATTAAATAATTTATCCACAGATGACACAGTTTTCACAGATTAATAGTTGAAAAATCTACACAATCTGTAAAATCTGCGAAAAAAAATCAAAAGTCAGTTTGTCATTCTGACGAAGGAAGAATCTCAACAAAATAGATATGATTCTAAATAATTAAAGGAGATTCTTCACTACACTTCGTTTCATTCAGAATGACAATACGCACAAAAAATTAGTAAAAAAAAATATAAAATGAATTTCAAAAAAGAAGCATTTTTCGACGGCAATTCCGAGTGGGAAAATTTAGGAGACGGTGTTTCCAGACAATTTGTAGGGTACAATTCTCAGGTGATGATGGTCATCGTCAAGTTTGAAAAAGATGCCATTGGAGCTTTGCATCAGCATTTTCATTCACAAATTACGTACGTTGCGGAAGGAAAATTTGAAGTAACGGTTGATAGAGAAATTAAAATTTTGCAGCAAGGTGACGGATTTTTTGCTCAGCCCAATATTTTCCATGGGGTAAAATGTCTGGAATCGGGAAAACTGATTGATGCTTTTACGCCTTTCAGAGAAGATTTTTTGAAAGATTAAAATTTGCGAAATCAAACCTTGAAGGTTTATAATTAATACCAATGAAAAAAGTATTTTTTTTACTCATCATTTTCTTTTTCAGTCAATTTTCAGCACAGGAAAAACTCATGTTCTGGCCAAAAGGTGAAATGCCTAATTCAAAAATATTAGCTTCAAAAACCAAGAAAAAGAAAATTCTTGCAACACTGAAAGAGCCTGAACTTTTCGCTTTTCTTCCGCCAATAAAAGAAAGAAAGCAAATGTCGGTCATCATTATTCCCGGCGGTGGATATTCAAAATTAACTTATGATGAAGGCGCTTTTCAGATTGCTAAATGGATGAACACGCAGGGAATTTCTGCATTCGTTTTAAATTACAGATTACCGACTTCAACCGATTTAATTCAAAGGGAAATTGCTCCGTTGCAGGATATTCAGGCTTCTATTAAATACATCAGGAAAAATGCTCAGCAATGGAAGATTTCTCCAAATCTGGTCGGTGTTGTCGGAACTTCTGCGGGCGGACATTTAGCAACAAGCGTAAGCAACATTACCACAGATTATACAGGATTAAAAGGTGATTGGGAAAACATTTCTACGATTCCGGATTTTGCAGTTTTATTTTGTCCGGTGATTGATTTTGGTGAATTTGCCCACAAAGGAAGTCGTGACAGTTTGCTTGGAGAAAATGCTTCAGCAGAAAAAATCGCAGAATATTCCATGCAAAATCGGGTGACTGAAAAAACACCGCCTACAATTTTGTTTCATAATCAGGATGACACCGCAGTTCCGCCGATGAACAGCATTTTATATTACAAGGCGATGACAAAAAATAAAGTAAAAGGTTCATTATTTATTTTCCCTAAAGGCGGTCACCGTTTTTTTGTTACCGATAAAAATGCACTGAGCGAAAACTGGAAAAATCTTTGTGCAGACTGGCTTGAAACTATTAGTAATAAGTAATTGGTAATGGGTGATTTTAAAATGCTTTAAATATATGTTGTCACGCTGAGCCTGTCGAAGTGTTTTGTGCCTTAAAAACAGTATCAAAATAAAAAAATTGCGCCTTTGCGATTAATCAAAACAACAGCAACCAAATTGTTAAATCAAATGAAAAAGTTCATTTTAATTTTCATCATTTTTTTCGGAATTCAAATTTCAGCTCAACAGAAATTTTCCGTTTGGCAAAAGGGAGAAATGCCCAATTCTAAAGGTTTAAAATTAAATATCATTGAAGAAAAAGAAGGGCGAATTACTCAGATTCAGGAAGCTGAATTGTTTGCATTTCTTCCTGCTAAAGAAGAGCGAAAATCGATGGCAGTAATTGTAATTCCTGGCGGCGGTTACAGACATTTAACCTACGATTTGGGCGGATATTCTTATGCAAAATGGCTCAACACATTGGGAATTTCAGCTTTTGTTTTAAATTATCGTTTACCTACTTCTCCGGATTTAAAGCAAAGAGAACTCGGTCCGTTACAGGATATTCAGGCTGCGATAAAATTAATCAGAAAAAATGCGGCTCAATATGGAATTTCTCCAGACCAAATCGGAGTTCTGGGAACTTCTGCAGGAGGGCATTTAGCGGCAATGGTAAGTAATATTTCTACAGATTATACAGAATTAAAAGGCGACTGGCAAACAGTTTCTACAATACCGAATTTTGCGATTTTAGTTTCTCCGGTCATTGATTTGGGCGAGTTTGCGCACAAAGGAAGCCGTGATAATTTATTGGGAGAAAATGCTCCAACACAAAAAATCAAAGAATATTCTATGCAGAATCGGGTGACAGAAAAAACGCCGCCAACGATTTTATTTCATGCGCAAAACGACAATGCTGTTCCTGTCATCAACAGTGTTTTGTATTACGAATCGATGATTAAAAATAAAGTAAAAGGTGCACTGTTTATTTTTCCTAAAGGTGAACACAGTATCGGAATTTCCAACAAAACGGAACTGACGGATAACTGGAAAAAAATTTGTGCAGACTGGCTTGGGAATATGGGTAATAAGTAATGGGTAATGAGCAATTTTAAACGCAAAGATTTATTTTAAATACTTTGAATTTAAGGAGCAAAGATTGCGACAGGTCGCTGATGAAGCTTAAAATTATTTTAGATAAATTATTTTCTTCTTAATTAAAATTGAAATATACATCAGCTTAAAATCAATTTATTGATTATCCTTTGCTCCTTAAAATAATAAATATCAAAGAAAAATCTTTGCGTTAAAAAAAATTATCAAATAAACCAATTCAATAAAAGTAAAAATGCTAAAAACTTTTCAACATAAAATCTTTTTACTGACCTGCGGAACGGTTATTTCTGTTTCGGCATACGCTCAGCAGAATTTAAAATTAATCTACAATAAACCCGCAGAAAACTGGAACGAAGCGCTTCCTATCGGAAACGGAAGATTGGGAGCCATGGTTTTTGGCGGACCTTCTCAGGAACATCTTCAGCTGAATGAAGAAACGATTTGGGCAGGTGAACCGGGAAATAATATCCCGAAAAATACATTTGACAGCATTCAGAAAATCAGAAGACTTTTAAATGAAAATAAATTTGAGGAAGCGCAAAATCTATCCAACAGAACCTATCCGAGACAGGCTCCGAAAGATTTGAACTACGGAATGCCTTATCAGACGATGGGTGATTTGTTTTTAGATTTTAAAGGTCACGAAAATTTTAAGAATTACAATCGGAATTTAGATATTGAAAAAGCGGTAAGCACAGTTTCTTACGAAGTAAAAGGTGTGACTTTCAAGCGTGAAATTTTCTCATCTTTTGCAGATAATGTGATTATGATTAAATTATCTTCAAACAAAAAAGGAAGTTTGAATTTTTCAGTTAATGCTTCCACACCACAAAAAATCCATTCTATTTTTACTGAGAAGAATCAATTGGTTATTAACGGAACGAGCGGCTCTGCAGATAATAAAATCGGGAAAATTAAATTTAAAACCATTGCAATTCCTGTTTTAAAAGGCGGAAAATTAACCTCATCAAAAGATAAACTTGACATTTCCGGAGCAGATGAAGTCGTAATTTATGTTTCCATTGCGACCAATTTTAAAAAATACAACGACCTTTCAGGAAATCCCGATGCGAGAGTTTCTGAATATTTAAATAAAGCTTTAAGCAAAAAATATAATGATGAACTGAAAGCGCATGTCGAAAAATATCAGAAATATTTTAAACGTGTCAATCTGGATTTTGGAACAACCGAACAGGCAAATAAAACAACTGATGTAAGAATCAAAGAATTTGGAACTTCAAGCGACCCCGATTTGGTGGCTTTGTATTTCCAGTTTGGGCGTTATCTTTTGATTTCTTCTTCACAACAGGGAACACAGCCTGCAAACCTTCAGGGAATCTGGAATTATCAGTTAAATCCTTCCTGGGACAGTAAATATACGGTCAACATTAATACCGAAATGAATTATTGGCCTGCGGAAAACACCAACCTCAGCGAAATGCATGAGCCTTTGTTTGATATGATTCAGGATTTGTCTGTAACCGGACAGGAATCTGCCAAAGAAATGTATAAAGCAAGAGGCTGGAATATGCATCATAACACCGATTTGTGGCGAATTACAGGAGTTGTTGACGGCGGTTTTTACGGAATGTGGCCAATGGGTGGAGCGTGGTTAACCCAACACGTTTGGAACCATTATTTGTACAATGGAGATAAAGAATTTTTAAAGAAAAACTATGAAGCTTTAAAAGGTTGCGCCTTGTTTTATCTGGATGTTCTTCAAAAAGATTCCTCAGGAAAATATCTGGTCGTTTCGCCTTCAATGTCGCCGGAAAACACCTATCAGAAAAGTGTAGGAATTACCGCCGGAACGACGATGGATAATCAGCTGGTTTTTGATGTTTTTAATAATTTTATAAATGCTTCAAAAATTTTAAACGAAGATAAAAATCTTTCTGACGAAATAAAAACGGCTTTATTAAAACTTCCTCCAATGCAGATCGGGCAACACGCCCAATTACAGGAATGGCTGAAAGATATGGATCGAACTAACGATAAACACAGGCATATTTCGCATTTGTACGGATTGTTTCCTTCGGGCCAGATTTCACCGTTCAGAAATCCTGATTTAACGGAAGCTGCAAAAAACTCTATGATTTACAGAGGCGACAAATCTACAGGCTGGTCGATGGGCTGGAAAGTAAACTGGTGGGCAAGATTATTGGATGGAAACCGTGCTTTTAAATTAATTTCAGACCAATTAACGCCTGCTCCGATGGAAACCAAAGGTCAGTCGGGAGGAACGTACCCGAATCTTCTGGATGCGCATCCGCCGTTTCAGATTGATGGAAATTTTGGCTGTACTTCGGGAATTGCAGAAATGTTGCTGCAAAGTTATGACGGCTGTCTTTACCTTTTACCTGCACTTCCTGATGCTTTGCCAAATGGCTCTGTGAAAGGATTGAAAGCAAGAGGCGGTTTTGAGATCGATATGGACTGGAAAAATTCTAAACTTACAAAATTAGTGGTTAAATCTGCTTTAGGCGGAAATGCGAGAATCAGAGTGGCGAAAGATTTAAATTTAAAATCTAAAACAGTTTTAACCTCAGCAAAAGGTGAAAATTCAAATGAATATTATCAGGTTAATAAAATTAAAACACCTTTAAAATCGGAGAAAGCTGAAATGAAAGGTTTTGCTGTTCCGGAAACTCAGGTTTTTGATTTTGATACTAAAAAAGGGGGAGTTTATACTTTTGAAGTGAAATGATTTTTCCCACAGGTTGCACGAATTATCACGGATTATTGCGCATAATATTTTTATTATTGAAAATCGATTAACTTATTAGCCACGAATGCACGAAACTTTTGTTAGTAATTATCTAAAAAATCTGTGTAAATCTGTGTAATCTGTGGGAATTATAAGAGTTAAATGAGATTGCTTCGTCGCTACGCTCCTCGCAATGACAATAAAAAATCCTGATTAAAAAAC
The DNA here is from genome assembly GCF_052115105.1 of Chryseobacterium sp. 2TAF14. NCBI lineage: Bacteria > Pseudomonadati > Bacteroidota > Flavobacteriia > Flavobacteriales > Weeksellaceae > Chryseobacterium > Chryseobacterium sp. 2TAF14. The sequence continues at coordinate 31,512 of NZ_JBFRGA010000025.1, read as the reverse complement.
ATCAGGATTTTTATTTTATTGAGAAATTTTATTTTTTTTCAGCCACTTCGGGAAATCACTTTCTATTAACTTCGTCCCGCCTTCATTGTACCAACTGTAGCCCATTCTGCGCTCTTCGGAAACGTCTTCATAATTGAATTTTACACTTCCGTCACGGTCACCAAAAATTGGTTTATTGGTCGGAATGTCATAAAATCTTGCCCAAACTGACGAACCATCTTTCTTACTTAATGTTCGGATAGCTTTTCCGTTTTCTCTTGAAACAGCGTAAGTGTAGCCTTTGATTTGGCTTTCATCAAACCATTTCACAGCAGCTCTGATTGATTTTTCAATTTCAGGCGTTAAAGGCTGCATCATCAGAAATCTTAAAATCCCGATGGATTCTCCAGTAGCCAGCGAAATCGGTTCAAAAGCTCTTGCTTTTTCAGGTTTCAAGGTATTTTCGTCATATTGGTCTGCCCAGATTGACAATTTCCCGTTTTGGAGAACCTGTGTTTTCAAAATACATTGAAGCCCTTTCTGAACAGCAATTTTTGATTTTTCTTTTAATTTTGAATCTACTGCATCAAACCCTTCTTTTCCTTCGGCAACGTTGTACAAAACCGTCAATGCATTAATCATGGCATTGTCGTTATACGTTACCTGCTTCCTGTAAATCGCTGAGTTTGGAAAATATTGAGGAAACCCGCCGTTTTCATACTGCATCGACAGCAAATATTCAATTCCTTTTTCTGCTGATTTCAGATAAGCTGGATTTTTAGTCGTTTGATAGGCTTTAATCAATCCATTGATTTCTCGTGAAGTTGCATTATTGTCAATCGTTGCAAAATCGTTACCTGTCGCTTTGATTATTTTTAAAAGTTTCGGATCTATTTTTTTGGTGTAATCTACGTTTTGCTTATCACTTGTATGTTTTCCCCAACCTCCGTTCGGCAGTTGGTAAACCATCATTTTTTCTGCTAAAGTATCTTTTACCTGCGCCGAAATTCCTGAAAATATCAGACAGAATATGGCAACTGAAAGTTTAGATTTAATCATTATTAAAACTTATTTAACGGTAATTAATAAAGGATTGGCAACAATTTTCGCCTGCTTCTGCAAGATATTTTCCCAATCTTTCTGTGTTTGAATCTGTCCGCTTTTCTGCCACGCAAAACCAGCATAATACGTCAGCTTTTTCTGAGGCTTTGTTACCACCAGCAAATTGCTTTGATCCGGAGATTCAGATTTAAAAGCTATAGATTTTTGTACAATTTTAGGATCTACTACAATTCCTTCACCAACAAAAGCATCATCAATTTTTTCCCAGTGAAGATAATATCCGGCCTTATCATTCAGTTTGCTTTCGCCTTCGTTTTTATGTAAAGTAATTCCGACGGTGTAGTTCGGGACAGGCTTTTCTGTTTCAAAAGTTGATTCAAACTTAGAAAAATTGGAGCCTAAATCAAGAGAGATTCTTTTGGTTTCTTTCACACCAAACTCGCTCCACGGAGCATAATTTAGTTCAAAAACCGTTCGCAACGGACCTTCTGTAATTGTTTTAGAACTTATAAAATTTTTAGAAACCTGCAGTTTTTCATCTTTCCAGATTCCGATTCCTCCCGTTCCACGGCTGTCTCCAACGTGATAAGGATCATAGCCTTCACCTCTTGTGTCTTTGTGATAATACATCGGATCGGTCAGATAACCTTTGTACCATTCGTTGATAACAGATTTTTCAGTTCTTTTCAACCAAATATCAACACCGCTTGAAAGTGTGCTTCCTTTTACTCCTGCTAAAGCTTCAGCCTGACCTTTCGGACCGTAAACTCTGAACGCAATTTTATCGTTTTCCCAAGTATAATCGTCTACTCTTTCAGGAGCCAGTCTTGAATACGTTGTCAGTTTGCTTTCAGGAACTGGCATATTTGAGTCTGCGATGATGGTATAAGAATTTGTCTTTTTAGCATCAATTTTTGCCTGAAAAAGAAGCTCATCATTTGTTCCATCACCATCATTGTCAATCCATTGAATTGTAAGGTAATTATTTTCAGCATCCTTAATTCTTAAATCTTCCGCCTTATATGTTATTTTATCAAAAGTAAAAATAAATCACAAAATACAAATCATTATTCTCCTTAAAACTTTCTTAAAATAGAAAAATCAATTTTTATTTACAGCAATTTTTGTAGATTAGATTTTCTTAAAAAAACGATGATTAATAAACCTGAATTTACTGAAAGTCAAAAATTTTCTCAATGGTGGCTTTGGTTACTGCTTTTCTCAGTGATGATTTTTACTATTTATAATTTTGCTGAAAACCGGCAATATTTTTCAACATTTGAATTAACCTTATCATTCTTTATTCCAATCCTGTTGATCGCATTATTTCTTGTAATCAGATTGGAAACCAAAATTAACGAACAGGGAATTTCTGTACGATTTTTTCCGTTTCAGATTACATTCAGATATTATCCGTGGAGAAATATTAAAAAAGTTTATGTAAGAAAATATTCGCCTTTAATAGAATATGGAGGTTGGGGAATGCGTCGAGGTCTTTTCGGAATAGGAAAAGCTTATAATGTAAAAGGAAATAAAGGTCTTCAGGTTATTTTAAGTGACGGGAAAAAAGTTTTGATTGGAACGCAAAAATTTGAAGAAATTGGAACATTCTTGTTAAAAATAAAGTAATAAAAAATCAACTTATCTTGCTATAATTACTAAAAAAATACCTAAAATGAAATTAAAGACTTTAGCATTTCTTATTTTGATAATAAATGTTCCCAATTATATAAAATCACAAGAGCAGATTATAACATTTCAAGAGTTGCTTGATACAAAAGTTGATGAAAACATCTATGAATTTGGATGGTTTGCTACAGCATATAAAAAAATTCCGTGTTACAGAGATTACCGAAAGAATAGTGTTAAAATGACAATGAAAAATCCTAGAAATGGACAAGAAATTGATTTCCCTGAAGCAGAGGAAAAAGGAGCATTAAAAATAAGTCCGTATAAAATCAAAATTAATAAAGAGAAAAAACGTTTTTCTATTTCAGGAGAAATCAATGGAGCTTGGAAACATGTTACATCATCTGAATTTGAAATCTATATAGGATACAAAAAAGACACTATTTCAAATATTACTTTATCTCCAAATTTACATGGTGATATCTATTTTAACGGTAAAAAAGTAGATAGTACAATTATCATAAATACAGTTCCAGCATTTTACCTAAAGGATTTTAAGAAATATGGAGCAATTTTGAATAATGAAGAGGATAAGGAAGGTAATAGAAAGATTACTTTTGAAATTAATTCTGAATTTGATGATAAAAGCTATTTAGTTTTTGGAATCTCTTCTCTTTACTCTGAAATTTTTCATATAGGAAAACTGTTAGAATAGTTTAAAAACAAAATTCCCAACTCTTTCCAGAATCATTTTCTACTTTTGTTGTATGAAAATCCTTGTTGTAGAAGACGAAAAAGAACTTTTAAAATCGATTTACGATTCTTTGATTCAGGAGCAGTTTCTCATTGAGACCGCAGAAAACTATCAATCTGCCAGTGAAAAAATTGCCCTTTATTCTTATGACTGTATTTTGCTGGATATCATGCTTCCCGGCGGAAATGGTCTGCAACTTCTTCAACAGCTTAAAGACATGGGAAAATCTGAAAATGTCATCATTATTTCTGCAAAAGATTCTTTGGATGATAAATTGACCGGACTGGAACTCGGAGCTGATGATTATTTAACAAAACCTTTTCATAATGCCGAACTGAACGCCAGAATAAAAGCTGTTCTGCGCAGAAAAAACCAGGAAGGAAAAAACAGCATTGAACTTGCCAATATTGAACTGGATCTTACGGAAAGAACTTTTACCGTTGACGGAGAAAATATTACGCTGAACCGGAAAGAGTTTGATATTCTTCACTTTTTCTTACTCAATAAAAAACGATTGGTTACAAAAACAGCTTTGGCAGAACATGTTTGGGGCGATCACATCGATCAGGCAGATAATTTTGATTTTATATATTATCAGATCAAAAATTTAAGGAAAAAACTACAGCAATCGAATGCCGAAATTGAGATCGAGGCAGTCTACGGAATCGGCTATAAATTAATTGAAAAATGAAGCTGCTCAACAAATCTATTCTTCATCTGATGGGCTACCTTTTACTGATCGTAAGTTTTTGGTCAGTGATTTTTTATTTTAACATGCTCGATGAAATTAAAGACAGCGTAGATGAAGAACTGGAAAATTACAAACGGCAGATTGTTTTTAAAGCTGAAAAAGACCCGACGATTCTACAGCAGAAAACCTTTGATGAAGGATTTTTCTCAGTAAATCCGATCAGTAAAAAAGAAGCGCTTAATTTTAAAGACACTTACGAAGATACCGAAATTTATGCGCAAGATGCTGATGATGAAGCTCCTGAACTTGAACCAGTACGGGTTTTAACCACAGTTTTTGAGCAGAACGGAAATTTTTATGAGTTGAAAATTTTCAACAACATGGTTGAAGAAGACGATCTTGTAAAAGAACTACTTTGGGATGCCGCAGGATTATATGTTTTGTTGATTTTTAGTATTTTAGTTTTAAATAATCTCGTATTACAGAGACTTTGGAAACCTTTTTACGAACTTTTGCATGAGCTGAAAAATTATCRTTTGGGAATAAGTAAAACTTTTCCTAAAGTGGAAACCAAAACCAAAGAATTCAGCGATTTGCAGGATGCTGTAACTACACTTCTACAGTACAGTGAGCAAAGCTACGAGCAGCAGAAAGAATTTATCGGAAATGCTTCCCACGAACTTCAGACACCTTTGGCAATTGCTATCAGTAAGTTGGAATTGCTGATTGAAAAAGAAAATTTTACCGAAAATCAGGCTGAAAAAATTGCCGAGATCATGGAAATTATTGAGAGGCTGGTTCGTCTTAACAAATCTCTTCTTTTGCTTACAAAAATTGAGAACAAACAGTTTTTTGATAATAAAGAAATTTCTGTAAATGAAATTGTCGCTAAAAATATTTCTGATCTTCAGGACATCGCAGAATTTAAAGCTGTTAAAATCTCCTACTTCAACAATGCTCAACTTTCTGTGAATGCTGATTCGGCTTTAGTTAATATCATTGTTTCTAATCTTTTGCGGAATGCAATTTTTCATAATATTAAAAACGGACAAGTGGAAGTTGAGATTTCTGACAAATCTTTAACCATAAAAAATACCGGAAGTGCGCAATCTTTGGTTAAGGATAAGATTTTCACAAGATTTCAGAAATCTGAGGAGCATCAGTCCGGAAGCGGATTGGGACTAGCAATTGTAAAAGCGATTGCAGAATTATATGATTTTTCGGTTTCGTATGATTTTAAAAACGGAATGCATGAATTTTCGGTGAATTTTTAAGTGCTGTATATTTTTTATCGCAAAGATTTATTTTCTTCTTAGAGCCTGTTTAAATTTTATTCAATAAATTTTTTATAGCTTTTTCTTAATTTTCTAAATTAAAATAAACTCTGTTTATTCTTAAATTTAACATTAAGAATTTTAGTGAGTTAAGTTTATTCTGATTAAGGAATCAATAAATTGTTTTTTATTAAGTTTTTTAAGCTAAAAGGTTTTAATTCCTTAATGGTAAAAATAAATTATAAATTAAACAGGCTCTTAAAATTTAAGGAGCAAATAATAATCAATAAATTGATTTTAAGCGAACATTTCATCTTTATATTTCAGTTAAAATAATAAAGGTAGCACTCCTACGGAGCGCTTTTTTTCGCTATAACTATCTTTTCTACAAAGGTTTTGCTCCTCCGGAGCAAAAATGCTTTATGAAATTTACCAACTTATCTTTTATCTTTTATCTTTGAAAAAAATTCCCGTTTCTTTCCAGATTTCTTCCCAAATTTTTCCCGATTTGCATTGTTGATTTGTAGTATGAAAACAACAAAACGAATTTTACTGACTGTAATCATCAATATTTTAGGCTTTTTTTCAGCATCGGCACAAACTCAGCCGAAACCTGTAAAAGTTTCTCATGCTGAACCTATTTTTCAGGATTTGGTGAGAGATCTCGGAGCAAGAAAAGGCGAAAAAGAATTCAATCTGGGAGCAGATTTTTCAGGAGGAAAAAATTATAGGGAAAACGGATTTTTAGCCGAATATGAATTTGCACCCATTAACAGATTAGGTCTTGAAGTGGAAACTGACTTTTCTTTTTTTAGTCCGAAAAGTGGTTCTTCCGAAAAACAAATTCCGGGAAATCGATTAGACGGGATCCGATTTTCTGCACAATACACTTTTTTTGTTTCGGAAAAATCCCAGGCTTCGATGGCTTTAGGTTACACACAAGTCGTTGAATTTACAGATTTTAAGAATTACGGCAAGGGAAAATTTATTACAGGTTTGGTGTACAGTCCGTTTTTTGTGGCGGCGAAAAAATGGGGTTCAAATATTCACACTTTGGTTTACACCTATCCAAAAATCCAACATGAATTGGGAGAGAACGGAACTCCGGTTGATTGGGAAATCAACAGTTCGGTGATGTATTCTCTGCCAGATTCAGGTCATTTTATCGGGATGGAAGTCAACAAGGAAATCAGTCACGGAAAAATGTCGGTTACGCTTCGTCCGCAGGTGAAAATTAAGCTTGATTCCCATTTTGCCGTAGGAATTGTTACGGGAATTCCTGTTTCACACCAGGATGAAAGTAATTCTTCTTTTTTCAGATTGGTGTATGAGCCTTGATTTATTTCATTTTTAGTTAAGCACAAAGACGCAAATGTTTTTTTACAGCTTCAAACTTTAAGAGACAAGGATTTTATCTTTGATAAAAATTCAATATTTGCGCAGATTTTGCAATCAATAAAATATGCTAAATCTGTTCAATCTGCGAGAAACTTTTAGCTAAATATTAATGTTAACGCAAATCTTTTTTAATCACCAAATATTTCAAATCTGTTGTTCCTGCATTGCTGATTCCATGTTCGGAATTGGGCGGACAATACAAACTTGTGTTTGCACCAACAACTTTCGTTTTACCATCAAGATAAAAAGCAGCTTTTCCTTCCAAAATATAAAAAAATTCTTCTTCGGGATGACGATGTGGAGCGTGAGTAGATTTTCCGGGTTCTACAATACTCATTTTCAAAGTGTTTTCTTCAGTGAAATTTTTATCGCCAAACCAATATTGATAACCGACATTTGTTTTTTTTGCTTTCGCTAAATCGAATTCATTCACACAGTTTTCAATCGTGTAACTGATCGGTTCTTTTACCTTTTGTGCATTTTCTATAAAAATTTAAGAGAACCTGTTTAAATATTGAGTATATTTTTAACATTAAGAAATTAAGACTTTTTAGCTTAAAAAACTTAATAAAAAACAATTCATTGTTGCCTTAATCATATTCAGCTTAACTATCTAAAATTCTTAATGTTAAAGATAAGAATAAACAAAGTTTATTTCGTTTAGAGAATTAAGAGATAGTTTATAAAAAAGATTAAATAAATTTTAAACAGGATCTAAGACTCTCGCAGATTTTGCAAATCATGCCTCAATAAAATCTGCTAAATCAGTTTAATCTGCGAGAGAAAATTTAATCTTAAGAAATTTATTTTACTTAAAGCCTCAACAATCTTAATAGTTATTACTTTTTAAAATGTTTCCCAAATGTTTCCAGAATCGTATCGGAAATTAGCGGTATAAAATTTAACGATATGAAAAATTTAATTGTAGCAATCAGTATTTTAGGTTTAAGTTTCAACCAGATTTCGGCGCAGGATATTCATCAGAGCGAGGTTCCGTCTGTGATTTTAAATCATTTTCAAAAAACTTTTTCAAAAGCTTCTGACATCGAATGGGAAATCAAAGGAAATCTTTATGAAGTGGAATTTGAAACCGGATTTTTGGGCGACGACCACAAAGTTTTGTATTCTAAAGACGGAAAATTGGTAAGACATGAAGAAGAAATCTCTAAAAATAATCTTCCAAAAGCTGTTTTAACATCTATCAACAAATCATTTAAAGGTTACAGAACCGATGACATCAAGAAAATTTCAGAAGGCGGAAAAGTAATCTACAAAACCGAACTGAAAAATTATTCTCAGGAATGGAAAGTGGTTTTTGATGCACAGGGAAGAATTTTGCAGAAAAGAGAAGATTAACCGCAATGAAGCAGAAAGTGGCAATTTAAGATCATCCGATTTTTGATATTGAGCGTATTATTTATAAATTGCCATAATTTCTCCGAAAATGAATAACATCTACGAACCAAAATTTGTAAAACAGCTTTTCAACCAAATGTCGGGTTCCTACGAAAGGATGAACTACATTACTTCGTTTGGTTTTTCGATTCGATGGAGAAAGCAGTTTCTCAGTAAATTGGGAAAATCGAATGAAAATTTAAATGTTATTGACCGCTTAAAAACGTTTAATGAAGCGCAACTGGGAATTCTGGCAAAAGAAATTTTACAAAATGCTTTGGATTTATACTGAAAACTTCAAAAACTGCAGCCGTGCGCAGGAAATATTTGAGAAAAACGGGCTTAATGTAAATTCGGAAAATTATTTTTACGGTTGTGCAACAGGAATTTATGGCACAAAACCATAATTAAATAATCACAAATACGAGAAAAGTAAATATATTTTTCTTACTTTTAATAATTGTAAATCATAAGCAATGAAACCATTTTTATATTTTCTTTTTGTGTTTTCCGGTTACTTTATTTTTGCTCAAAACACAGAGTTGAAGGCTGAAAATAATGTGAAACAAGATACTTTTTCTCAAAATAAAATCCAGGRAAATATAACTGCAAAAATTAATAAAGATACCTCATCAAAATTTAAAACTGAAAGATCTAAAACAGCACAAAATATAAATATTGTTCAGGAAATTAACACGGTTTTAAATTATAAAATCAACAGGATTTGGCGTGAAGATCTTTATTGCCTGGTTTGCGGAAAGAATTATAATTCAAAGGCTGCTTAAATGATAAAAAGATAATTTTAGTTTTAAAAACAAAAAAGCACTTCCCAGATGAAGTGCTTCTATATTTTAATACAAATTATTTTAAATACGTTTCATACAAATCTGTTCGCCTGTCTTTTAAAATCTGAACCGAACCGTTGTAGTGAAGATCTTTTAATAAATTTAAATCTACATCTACGATCAGCGTCATTTCTGTATTCGGAGTGGCCTCACCTTTTATCGCATTCGACGGAAAARCAAAATCTGAAGGCGTGAAAACTGCAGCCTGCCCAAACTGGATATCCATATTGTTCACACCCGGCAAATTTCCGACGCAGCCTGCGATCGCTACATAACATTCGTTTTCAATGGCTCTTGCTGCAGCGCAGTGACGCACTCTCATGTATGCATTCTGAGTATCGGTAAGAAAAGGAACAAACAAAATTTTCATTCCCTGATCTGCCAAAATTCTTGGTAATTCAGGAAATTCTACATCATAGCAAATGACGAGACCTATTTTTCCGCAGTCGGTATCAAAAACTTTTATTTCGTTTCCGCCTTTCATTCCGTAATACTTTCTTTCATTGGGTGTGATATGAATTTTTCTGTATTCATCAATTCTTCCGTCACGGTGAAGAAGATAGCTTACGTTGTATAAATCGTTATTTTCAAAAATCGGCATGCTTCCAGAAATAATATTCACATTATAGCTGATCGCAAGTTCTGAAATTTTCGCTTTAATTTCTTCTGTAATTTTTGCCAGCTCGATCATACTGTCGCGTTCTGAAAGATTGTTGAACGGTGCCAGTAAAGGAGTGTTGAACAATTCCGGGAAAAGTACAAAATCCGATTTGTAATCTCCCATTACATTCACAAAAAATTCTACCTGCTCATAAAAAGCATGAATGTCTTTAAACTGCCTCATCTGCCACTGCACCAATCCCAAACGGATAACGCTGTCCTGCATTGTGTTTGGTTTTTTGCTGTAATAAATATTATTCCATTGAAGTAAAACGGCGTTTTCATGAGAAGCTTCGTCTTCCGGAAGGTATTTTTTAAGCACCCTTATCGGCAAAAAATTGTTGGAAAGCTGGAAAGAAAGCACAGGGTCATAAATTTCCTTGTCTCTTACTCGTCTGATGTATTCTCTGGGCGAAATCTCACTGCTGTACTTATGATAATGCGGAATTCTTCCGCCTAAAATGATGGATTTCAGGTTTAATAATTCGCAAAGCTCTTTTCTGGCATCATATAATCTTCTTCCCAATCTTAGTTTACGATATTCCGGATCTACAAAAATTTCAATTCCGTATAAGACATTTCCTGTTGAAATATGAGTATTAAAGGAATAATTCCCTGTGATATCGCTATACGTATGATCATCATCAAACTCATCATAATTAACAATAATAGACAAAGCAACAGCTGCAATTTTTCCGTCTACAGTGATGCAGATTTGCCCGGCTTCAAAAATTTTATTCAGCTTGGCAATACTTTTTTTAGACCAGACATATTCTGACATTAATGGATATGCCCTTCGCATGGTATCTACCAGCTCTTCATAATCATCTACTTTCAAGGTACGTGTTTCTATCTGCATAAGTTTATTTTTACTAAAGTTACGCATTAATTTAAGAAACGTTTTGCCATTTTAATTATTAAAATCCTAAAAAAATAAATTAAAGACTTCGTAATCGATCAAAAATTATAAAAAAAGAAACACCAACATTTCTGCTGATGTTTTATGTACTAAAAAAAATTAAATCTATTGTCTTTGAATTTTATAAAGCCTTCCTGCATCGGTTACCGCATACAATGCATTATCCATTCCCTGCGTAATATCTCTGAAACGTTGCCCTTCATTGACCAGCAAACGCTCTTCTCCCATTACTTTGTTATCTTTAATAACGAGCCTTACGATATGCATTCCGCTAAGAGAGCCTATAAACAGGCTATTTTGCCATTCCGGAATATTATTTCCTTTATAAAACGTCATTCCGCTTGGTGATATCACAGGATCCCAGTAATAAACAGGCTGTTCCATTCCGTTTTGCTGCTGAATTCCGCTGCCGATAACCGCTCCGCTATACTCTATTCCGTAAGTGATTGTAGGCCAACCGTAATTTTTTGCCGGCAAAACACGATTAATTTCGTCGCCGCCGCGAGGACCGTGCTCGCTTTGCCATAATTCTCCTGTTACAGGGTGAATTGCAAGTCCCTGCGGATTTCTGTGACCGATGCTATACAATTCCGGCAAAGCTCCTGCCTGACTAAAAGTAGGATTTCCGGGAGCCGGAGCTCCGTCTTTTGTTATTCTTAAAATTTTACCGATCGCAGCCGTAACCAACTGTGCAAATGGTCTTGTAGAAAGATCAGAACGTTCTCCTACACTTACCATCAGATTTCCGGTAGAATCAAATAAAATTCTTCCTCCATAATGCAGATTTCCTGCAGAAGAAGACGGATTTGCCCTGTAAATAACCACAGCATTTTCAATGGATGTCTCAGAAAGTGAAAGCTTTCCTTTTGCAACGGAAGTCTGCGTTCCGCCTGCAACATTTTCAGAGAAAACCCAGTAAATCATTCTGTTTGTAGAGAATTGAGGGTCTATACAAAGTCCCAGCAAACCTCCTTGTCCGGCAGAATTTACGGCAGGAATTCCCGTTATCGGGCTGCTTAAAGCTCCTGTATTAGTTGCAATCCGCATCGTTCCGCCTTTTTGGGTGATCAGCAATCTTCCGTCCGGCAAAGCTGTAATTCCCCACGGAGCCGTTAATGACGAGCTTAAAACCGTACTGCTGTAAGGTGTTTGTGTTTTAACGCCATTTACTCTTGTTTGTCCGGCAAAAGCAGGAGGATAGTTTGTATTTGCAGGATTGGTTTCTACGGGCGGATAAATTGCCTCGTTTCCGGGTTCTTCGGTAGGCTGTTCGATGTCATCAGAACAGCTTGCTAAAAACATCGCCGATGCCATTAACAAATAATGTACTTTAAATTTCATATGTTATAAGATTTGGTGATTTGGTTTTTAAAATGATAATTTAAAGTTTGAAAAGCATCAAAGTTTACGCCAATAATTTAATTTTATTCAAAATAATTCACTTTTAACACATCCCATTTAAAAATATAATTAAAATAGATTCAGTATGAATTATTTAGGAAAAACCTTCCATAAAAATGAAAGGTTTTATTGTTATTTAAAAAGATTTATTTAATTAAGATTTTTAATGACCTTAAAGCCTCTTTTTTTAGCTTCAGTTTCCATTAAGAATCCGATGTCTGCGATTTTTACACCACCTTTTATATTGTAAATTGTTTTTTCTAAAATTTCTTTAGATGCATTTACCAATTTCTGATGTTGATTAGTGTCTTTTCCTATAACAAAAGAACCTCCGTTATCTGCCCAAAATCCATTGAACTCTGCAGAGACATCAATATTAATTAAATCTCCTTCTTTCAAAACTCTTTCGGAACTAGGAATCCCGTGACAAAACTCGTTATTTACACTGATGCATGTAAAACCCGGAAATCCATAGGTAAGAAAAGGCGCCGACTTCGCACCAAAATCTGAGAGAATCTTTGCTCCGTACTCATCAAGATCTTTGGTCGTCATTCCCACATCGGCATAATTCATCATTTCCTTTAAAGTAAAAGCCACAGCTTCGCTTACTTTTTGCATTCCGATCAATTCCTGTTCGTTTGTTATAGACATTGTTATGATTTTTGAAACAATAAAGTTATGGAATTAAAAGTATTAACTATAATCGATATTGTTATTTATAATTATACTTTAAAATTAAATATTATAGAAAATAAAAAAGCACTCAAAAAGAGTGCTTTGCGTGGTCCCACCTGGGCTCGAACCAGGGACCACCTGATTATGAGTCAGGTGCTCTAACCAACTGAGCTATAGGACCTCAAAACTTGGTTAAATTTTGTGTTTGCAAAAATAGTAAAATTTCTTTCACTACAAAATTTTTTATGGCTTTTCTTGGCAAAGTTCTACCAAAACGCCATTGGTAGATTTCGGATGCAGGAAGACAACTAATTTATTATCAGCACCTTCTTTAGGCTCTTCAGAGATAAACTGAAATCCTTCTTTTTTTAATCTTTCTACTTCATTCAGAATATTTTCTACGCCAAATGCCAAATGATGAATTCCCTCCCCTTTTTTATCAATAAATTTTGAAATTGTGCTTTCAGGATTACTGGCTTCCAAAAGTTCAATTTTACTCTCACCTGTTTCGTAAAATGAGGTTACTACACCTTCTCTTTCTACAGTCTCTTTTTTATAAGATTCTTTTCCTAAAAGCTTGGTAAAAAGTTCATCAGAAACTCCCAAAGATTTCACTGCAATACCGATATGTTCTAATTTCATAAATGTAAAATATATTTTTTTGGCTGCTAATCAATTTTCAAATTAGCAATTCAAACAAAAGTACTAAATTTGCATAAATTATGGAAAGCAACAGACAAAGAAAAGTAGCACAGATTATACAGGAAGATTTCGCAGAACTTTTCCGCAAACAGGCGTCGGAAAGCAAGCAAAGTATTCTTGTTTCGGTTTCTGATGTGAAAGTAACTCCGGATTTGGGAATCGCTAAAATCTATTTAAGTATTTTCCCTCAGGAACACCGCTCTTCAATTATGAAAGAAATTGAAGAAAACAAGGCGCAATACAGAAACTTCATTGGTCAGAAAATGGCAAAGCAAGTGCGTATTATTCCACAATTGAGCTTTTATCTTGATACCACGCTCGATGATGTAGAGAAAATCGAAAGAGAGCTGAGAGGCGAAGGCGACAATCCTGTTTTATAAGAAATATTGAAAAACATTGCATTTTACATTGCATCGCGTTACCTTTTATCTAAAAAAGGAAGCACTGCCGTAACCTTCATTACGTGGCTTGCTGCCGTGGCGATGAGTGTTGCTGTGGCTGCAATGTTTGTCATCATTTCTGTTTTTTCCGGGCTTGAAGATTTTAATAAGGCTTTAATTTCTAATCTTCATGCCGATTTAACCATAAAAAGCACATCGGGAAAAACGCTGAAAAATTTAGACAAAATAAATTCTGTTTTAAAAAGCAACAAAGAAATTTCAAGCTTCTCAAGAATAATAGAAGAAAAAACGTACATCAATTTTAACGGCAAAGGTGATATCGCCTATCTTCGGGGAGTTGATTCTGCTTATATTAAAGTAAACCCAGTTGACAAAACTATTTTTTTCGGAAGTTACCCTGCATTTGAATACAGCAATGAAGTGATTATTGAGCATTCGCTTCAGAACAGATTGGGAATCCCGGTAGATTCAAACACAGATTTCTCAACACTTTTCATGCCTAAACCCGGAACGGGAATCATCAATAAGGAAGAAGATATTTATAATAAAAAAGAAATTGTCGTTTGTGGAGTTTTTCCCGGAAACGAGCAGCTCAACAATTACATTATCGCTCCTGTAGAATTGGCAGAAGAATTATTAAACCTCCCTAAAAACTCGGCTTATCAAATCGTTATTAAGCTTAAAAATCCGGAAAACATTGATTCTGTAAAGCAAAACCTGCTGAAAACTTTAGGAAAAGACATTGAAATCAAAACAAAAGAAGAAGAAAACGCAGCTTTCTGGAAAATGATCAATACCGAAAAACTGTTTATTTATCTAATTTTCGCTTTGGTTATTTTCATCACCACATTCAATCTTGCGGGAGCAATCATTATTTTGCAGCTTGACAAAAAACAACAGGCAAAATCTCTTATTTCTTTAGGTTTTCCTTTAACTCATCTCAGAATGACCTATTTTTATACGGGAATCCTCATCGTTATTCTCGGAATCATTTCAGGGCTTATTTTAGGAACTGCTTTATGTTTTTTCCAAATTTATACTGAATTATTTAAGGCTGTGGAAGATTTACCTTTCCCTGTAAAAATTGTTAGTGAAAATTATTTAATCGTTGCCGCCATCGCTTCAGTCTTTGGAATTGCTATTTCGTGGTTCTTTTCTAAAATCAGCAAAGACTATATTACTAAAAATTAATATTTTATATTTTTATTTATTCGTAAATTTGCCGTCCAATTTAGAAAAAATGAGACGAATTTTACATTCATTTTTGCTAACTCTGATCAGTATCAGTGCTTTAGCTCAAGCTCCTGCGGGATATTACAACAGTGCAACCGGCACTGGTGCGGCTTTGAAAACCCAATTAAAAAATATTATTTCAAACGGTCACCAAGACCACGGCTACAATGGTCTTTGGACTGGTTATCAAACGACCGACAGAGATTATTATTATGAAAACGACGGTACTATTTTAGATATTTATTCTGAAAGACCTACTGCTGCAGATCCTTACAATTTCACTTACAACACCAATCAATGTGGAAATTACAGTAATGAGGGAGATTGTTATAACAGAGAACATATTGTACCTCAAAGCTTGTTTAACGAAGCTTCGCCAATGAAAAATGACATCCATTTCATCAGAGCAACGGATGGTAAAGTAAACGGAATGAGATCAAATTTCCCTTTCGGTAAAGTAGGAACCGCTTCTTTTACTTCTTTAAACGGCTCAAAACTAGGAAATTCTGTTTCAGCAGATTATTCAGGGACAGTTTTTGAACCAATCGATGAGTTCAAAGGTGATGTCGCAAGGATGATTTTTTATTTTGTAACACGATATGAATCTCAATTATCAGGCTTTAACTCAGGAGATATGTTGGGAGGATCTGCATATCCCGGTTTGCAGACATGGGAATTGAATCAGCTGATTGCATGGCATAATTTAGACCCCGTTTCTCCTGCAGAAATCGGAAGAAATAACGCTTCGTACACGTATCAGGGAAACAGAAATCCTTATATTGACAATCCAAATTATGTAAATTTAGTTTGGGGAACACCAACTACAGATACGCAAGCTCCTACTGCTCCAACAAACTTAGTGGCAAACAACCCAACTTCAACGACAGTTGCATTAAGCTGGACTGCAGCTACTGACAACGTAGGCGTTACAGCTTATGACGTGTATGCAAATAATGTTTTTAAAACCACAGTTACAGGAACTTCTACAACTGTTCAAACCTTAAATCCTTCAACATTATATAATTTCAATGTTATCGCTAAAGATGCAGCAGGAAATTCTTCTCCTCAAAGCAACACCGCTACAGAAACCACACTTGCTGGATCAGGTGGCGGAACAGGAACTTGTGGAACTGAAGATTTTGAAACCATTCCTGCATCTTCATCAAGCTATTCAACAAGAACATGGACTAATAATGGAATTACATGGACTGCAACTGACGCAAGAACCGATCAAACCATTACTGGAAAAGCAATTACTATTCAGAATGGTGATTTAACAAGCAGTTCTATTTCCGGAGGTGTTCAAACACTTACCGTAACTACACAACGTAAATTCGGAGGTTCAACATCGGCTTTAAATTTACAAATAAACGGGACAACTGTAGGAACAATTCCATACAGTGAGACAGTTACAACTACCCAAATTAATGTTAACGTTTCAGGAAACGTAGTAATTAAATTGATCAACCCTGTTTCTTCAAACCGAGTAGCAATCGATGATCTTACATGGACTTGTGCAGGTTCTTTATCAACAGTTGAAAACTCAAAAGAAAAAGCATTCAGCGTTTATCCGAATCCGGTTAAAAACCACGAATTATTTGTAAAAGGTGAAAACCTGAACAAAGTTTCTAAAGCTGAAATCTATGACCTTTCAGGAAAATTGATCAAGAATATTACAAATCCTTTCAAGAATTCAAACAAAATTAATCTTCACGGGTTAGCTAAAGGAGTTTACATCCTGAAAACAGACAACAACACTACAAAATTCATTGTAGAGTAAGACAACAAATATTTTCAAAAATTAAGACCGGTTTTTATCGGTCTTTTTTTTACTTTTGATGTATGGATTCCAGCAACAAATTAGGACTGATCGGGAAAAACATCTCCTACTCTTTTTCAAAAAAATATTTTGAAGATAAATTTAAAAAGAAGAAACTCAGCGATTTTTCTTACGACATTTTTGATCTACAGGAAATCGATGAAGTGAAAGAACTTTTTTTAAAACCAAATCTTTTAGGCTTTAACGTAACGATTCCTTATAAAGAGAAAGTTATTAATTATCTTGATGAACTGAGTGACGAAGCTCAAAAAATAGGCGCTGTGAATTGTGTTTTAATTGAAAATGGAAAAAAAACCGGTTATAATACAGACGCTTTTGGTTTTGAAAAAACATTGGTTGCACACAAAAAATCACATCATGAATCGGCATTGGTTTTAGGAAATGGCGGCGCTGCAAAGGCGGTACAGTATGTTTTAGACAAACATCAGATTCCGTATCAGACGATTTCGAGAAAATCTGAAATTAATTTTGAAAACTTAGATCCTGAAACAGTTTCAAAAAATAAAATAATCATCCAATGCACTCCGGTAGGAACTTTTCCCAACACGGAAGATTGCCTGGATTTTCCTTTTGAAGCCCTTACCAATCAGCATTTGGTGATCGATCTGATTTACAATCCTGAGCATAGCAAATTTATCATAAATTCATCACAAAACGGGGCAAAAACCGTCAACGGATTTTATATGCTGGAACAACAGGCAGAAAAAGCTTGGGAAATTTGGTCGTTTAAAAAAAAATAACATAAATTAGTAACTTAATTGGCTTATATTAGCTCGCTTTAAGAATTTAACGCCATTATCATAAAAGATTTGCTATGACAACAGAAAATAATCTTTCTGAAAACGAAGAACACAAAACGTCTACAGAACATCAGGAAACAGTAGAAAACAATCAGAATACGGAAGAAAATCATCACGAAGAAGATCATGATGCTTCTCATCACGATTCTATTGCCGATCTGTCTCTTGCCGATGTGCTGAAAGAAATGGAAAAAATCATCAATTCTGATAATGCAGGTGAAAGATTCCGAGAATTTAATGCATTAAAAGATAAAGCAAATCATACGATCCATGATGAGGTGGAAGACAAAAAGCATGAATATACCGATGCAGGAAATGCAGCCGAAAATTTCAGCTACGAACATCCTTCTCAATCTAAACTTTCAGGTTTGATTCATATTTTCAGAGAAAAACATGATAATTTTCAGAAAAACCAGGAAGAAGAGCAGAAAAAAAATCTGGATCAGCGTCAAAGCATTATCGAAAGGCTTAAAAATCTTTACACCAATTCTGAGCCAGGTGTAAATCTTTTTAAATCGATCAGAGAGATCAAAGAAGAATGGTCAAATGCAGGTCAGGTTGCAAAATCTGAGTTTAAAATTTTAAATAACAATTACTTCCACCATCTGAATCAGTTTTACCAGATGCTGGATTTAAATAAAGAATTTCTTGAGCAGGAATACAGCCACAACCTCGAAAAAAGACAGCACATTATTGCGAGAGCAAAAGAGCTGGAAAACGAGCCGCTTGTACAAAAAGCTTTAAACGAGCTTCAATATCTTCACAAGCTTTGGAAAGAAGAAGCAGAGCCTGTCGCAGAAGAATTCCGTGAGAAAACATGGGAAGAATTTAAAGAGATTTCAAATAAAATTCACGAAAGAAAAACCGAACTTTCTGCAGCTATTGAGACAGAACAGAACGCCAATCTTGAGAAGAAAAATGAAATCATTGCAGAAATCAAGAAACTTTCTGAGCCAAAAGACAATCCGAATCATAATTACTGGCAAAATTCGATCAAAAGAGTTGAAGAATTGCGTTCAGAATTTTTGAAAACAGGAAGCGTCCCAAGAAAATTATCCAACAACAACTGGAATGATTTTAAATCTACTTTAAGAGGCTTTAATACTACAAAAAACAATTATTATAAATCTCTGAAAGGTTCTCAGCAACAAAATCTTGACGAGAAAATGAAGCTTATACAGACTGCAAAAGACAATATGCATTCTGAAGACTGGGATATTGCAGTGACTTTGTTTAAAAAACTTCAGGAAGACTGGAAAAAAATCGGGCACGTTCCGAAAAGCATGACCAATAAAATCTGGGACGAATTCCGTGATGCATGCAACACATTCTTCAATAATTACAGAGAAAAAAGCAGTGCTTCTACAGATAACTGGAAAGAAAACTACAAGCTTAAAAAAGATATTCTTGAAGAGCTGAAAATGATTTCAAATGACGAAGGCAGCATCGAAAAAATAGAAGCGATAAAAACTTCCTGGAATAATATCGGTAAAGTTCCGAGAGACAAGATGTCGATCAATTCTGAGTTTAACAGAACGCTGAGAGAAAAGCTTAAGCTGAATAAGATTAATGAACTTGAGCTGAAAGAAGATGGCTTATCTGAAAACCAATTGACCGATAAAGCAAGAAAAATAAAGAGCCAGATCTCGGATCTTGAGGCGGAAATTGTTAAACTGGAAAACAACCTTTCATTCTTCAAAAACCCGTCAAGAGAAAACCCTCTTTTACGAGAAACTTACAATACAATCGATGACAAGAGAGCTCATCTTGAGACTTTAAAGCAGAATCTTCACTCGATTATTTCTGGAGAATAATTAAAATTAAAGTAAAATATAGAGCGAAACAAAGAAATTTGTATTCGCTTTTTTTATCTTATGCAAGAAGAATTTTACATCAGAAGATGCATTGAGCTCGCTCAGAAAGCCATCGGAAACACCTATCCAAATCCACTCGTTGGAAGTGTGATCGTACACAACGGTAAAATAATCGGTGAAGGTTATCATCATATAGYCGGCGAAAATCATGCAGAAATCAATGCGATTAATTCCGTTGAAGATAGAAATCTCATTTCTGAATCTACGATCTACGTTTCTCTGGAACCTTGCGCGCATTTCGGAAAAACTCCGCCGTGTGCTTTGAAAATTGTAGAATTGGGATTCAAAAAAGTAGTTATTGGTGCGATGGATTCTCATGACAAAGTGAACGGAAAAGGTAAAAAAATCATTCAGGATGCAGGAATTGAAGTTGTTTCCGGAGTTCTGGAAAAGGAATGTGTTGATTTAAATAAAAGATTTTTCACATATCACGAAAAGAAAAGACCTTTTATTATTTTAAAATGGGCAGAATCCGGCGACCGTTTTATGGATAAAGATTTTAAGCCAACGCAGATCAGTAATTCTTTAACAAAACAATTTGTACATCAACTAAGAAATAATGAGCATTCTATTTTGATTGGAACCATGACTGCCTTGAGAGACAACCCAAGTCTTACAACCAGAGAAATTGTAGGAAGAAACCCGATCAGAATTTTGATTGATATTGATTTAAAAGTTCCCGGAGATTTTAATATTTACAACAAAGAAGCGGAAACTTTGGTTTTCAATTCTGTAAAAGAAGGAGAAGAAGGAAATATAAAATTCATCAAAACTTCAAGGGAAAATTTCATTGAGAATATGCTGAAAAAACTGCACGAACTTCAGATACAGTCGATCATCGTGGAAGGCGGAAGTCTGGTTCTTCAACAATTTATCGATGCAGGTTTGTGGGACGAAACGATTGTTATTAAAAATAAAAATTTGGTTTTGGAAAACGGAACAAAAGCTCCGAGATTCAGTGAAACGCCTGTTGAAATTCAAGATTTTAGAGACAATAGCATTGAATTTTATAAAAATTAAGAAGCCGAAGAAATGCTGCACGAATACAAAACCATAGAAAAACCAATCGAAAATACTCTGCTTAAAGAGAAAGGCAGCAAGTTTATCGGTTTTGCTTTTCCGGTTAATAATGAAAAGGAACTTAAAAATGCTTTAGATAAAATAAAAACCGAGCATCCGAAAGCGACGCATCATTGCTATGCTTTCAGAATGGGTTTAAATGGAGAAAATTATCGTGCAAATGATGACGGAGAGCCTTCCGGAAGCGCAGGTTTACCGATTTATAATCAGCTTTTGGCCAACGAAATCACCAATGTTTTAGTAATCAGCGTGCGTTATTACGGCGGAACAAAGCTGGGTGTTTCAGGATTGGTAAAAGCTTATAAAGAATCGGCAAAAAACACTTTAGAAGAAGCCAATATCATTACGAAAGAGCTGGAAAGCGAAATTGAGATCCAGTTTCAGTTCAACCAGCAGAATCTTATTTTTACCTTGCTCTCAAAATTTGATGCAAAGGTTCTGAATTTTGATTCTCAACAAACAGCAGTTATTTTAGCAAGGATAAAAACCAAGCATCAAGATGATATTGTCGATTCTTTAAATAATATTCAACATGTGAGATGTAAAATCATCGAATAATTATAGCTCTGTAACATTTTTATTTTCAGGATTATACAGCATTATTTTCACCTTATTTTTTCCGTATTTCTTTTTTAGTTGATCTCTTATTTTTAAGTGAATTTCCTTTTCGGGAATTGGCGCAGATTTAATTTCTTTCATTGCCCATTTTTGAAGATTAATGCATTGTAAATCTTTATCACCTGTAATTTCGCCAAATTCATGCTGCATTTTTTCTTTTGATGAAAAACAGACATACATTTTCTCTCCTTTCCCGGAATACAGGTTGAATGAAAAATACTGATACCATYTGCCGAAAAAGCTTAAAACCGGCATTACAAACCACAACATCAGCCAATAAAAATTTCTGACTGAAAATGATTTGATATCAATTTTAAACGGCTTGTTGTAAACAATAAGAAGAATACATATTAAAGCGATATTCCAAAACCAGACAACAGAATTGTAATCGAGTCCGAAAGGACCAATAATGATAAGAATAGTTAAATGAATCAGCATTAAAAAATAACTGATTCTTTTTTTGTTTTTAGAGAAAGCCAGTAATGCTGCAAATACTATTTCAAGAAAAGGAATGATGAGCCCAGCGAAAAAAAGTTTGTATTTTAAAATTGTACTGAAAGAAAATCCAAGATATTGCACAAGAACCATGTCCATCCAAAAAGAAGAGAAAAAACCTCTGTTGAGTTTATGCAGTCCGCTAAACAAATACATCGATATTAAAAATAGATGCATTAATGCAATTATATTTTTCTGCTTGTGGAAATTAACAAAATAAATAAGAAAAATGCACAAATACATATATTCCCAAGGTTGCCATCTCACCGCATCAAGCATACAACTTAATATTTCTATGACTAAAAAGCAGATCATCAACCTGCGATTTCTTTTATAGAAAGAAAAAAACAGCAACATAATCAGTGAAGCTGCAAATAGTAAATAATGAAAAATAAACGGAATATAATTAAAGAAATCAAAAACAGGAACTACAGGATAAAGCCGGTCCGGAATCCATGTTTTAAAACTCCAGATCTTTGTAGCAAACCAAAACAGCGCAACAACTCTTACTAAAAGTTGTACTTGCTGATGTTCAGACTCAAGCTTCCAGTTTATATTTTTCATACAAATCAAAAATATCAAAATTAAATGAATTTTTGAAGCATAAAAAAAGCATCTCAGAAACGATCTGAAATGCAATATATTTTTTAATCCAAAAAATTAAATCTAATCCCTTCTGCCTCCCATTAATAGAGATGCAAAATATAATAACTGAGCCAAAGAGCCGATCGCCGCCACCAGATAAGTTCGTGCAGCCCAGGTAAGACTGTCTTTTACCCCGACAAATTCTTCTGCAGTTACCGTTCCTGTATCTTTCAGCCATTTCATCGCTCTGTTACTTGCGTCATACTCTACAGGTAATGTGATAAATGCAAACAAGGTGGTGAGCGCAAACATAATTACGCCGATTAAAAGTATTAATTTATTACCGCTCATTGCCATAACAACAATACCTCCCATAATAACAAACTGCATTAAATTTGAGCTGATGCTCACAACAGGAACCAGTTTTGATCTCAGTTGCAACATAGAATATCCTACAGCGTGCTGAACAGCATGACCGCATTCGTGAGCCGCAACAGCTGCTGCTGCTGCATTTCTCTGCATATAAACTCCTTCCGAAAGATTGACTGTTTTATTTGCAGGATTATAATGATCTGTCAACTGACCGGGAATCGAAATTACCTGTACATCGTGAATATTGTTGTCTCTCAGCATTTTTTCGGCAACTTCTTTACCAGACATTCCGTTTCTGAGATGTACGTTTGAATAGTATTCGAATTTAGATTTTAATCTTGAGGAAACAAACCAGCTTACCAGCATCGCAATTCCTATAATAAGATAATAACCCGTCATTTTACTTTATTTTAAATATAATAATTCTACTAACTGATGTAAAAATTGTGCCAAAGTTTCAGGTTTTATTAATTATATTTGTGGTTCAATTTACCTGAAAACTATGTCGAAAGTTTCCATTCTTGAAGTAAAAACTCCCGAAGATTTAAAGCAGTTTGTAAAATTCCCAATGAATTTATACAAAAACAATCCATATTATGTACCCTCATTTATAAAAGATGAAATTAATGTTTGGAATCCTCAGGAAAACCCTGCACTGCAATATTCTGAAGCAAAGCAGTTTTTAGCTAAAAAAGATGGCAAAATTGTAGGTAGAATTGCAGTAATCATCAATCATAAAGAAGAAAAAGAACTCGGGATAAAAAAAGTTCGTTTCGGATGGATTGATTTTATTGATGACGAAGAAGTTTCAAAAGCTTTAATTGACACAGCTGTAAATTACGCTAAAGAACATCAGATCGACAACATTGAAGGACCAATGGGTTTTACCAATCTCGATAAAGCAGGAATGCTGACTTTCGGTTTTGAAAAAATTGCGACCATGATTGGAATTTACAACCATGAGTATTATCCGAAACACATTGAAAATATCGGGCTTGAAAAAGAAAAAGAATGGGTAGAATTTGAAATGAATTTCCCGAAAGTACTTCCTCCAAAAGTAGAAAAATTCAGCTCACTGATTGCAGAAAAATACAACTTAAGAGTTTTAGACTTCAAAAGCAAAGAAGAGATTTTACCATACGTAAAACCCATGTTTAAGCTGCTTGACGAAACTTATAAACATCTTTCAACCTACACTCCTATCTCTGAAGAGCAAATTAAAACGTATAAAGAGAAATTCTTCCCGATGATTGCCAAAAACTACGTAATTTGCGTAGTGGACGAACATAATGAACTGATTTCTTTTGCCGTTACAATGCCTTCTTATTCCAAAGCTTTGCAAAAATCAAAAGGAAAACTTTTCCCTTTCGGATGGTGGCATTTCTTACAGGCTCAAAAGAAAAACGACCGTGCCAATTTTTACCTGATCGGAATTCATCCGGAATATCAGAGACGTGGTGTGACGGCTATTATTTTTAAAGAAATTTTTGTACGCTTCAACAGTATGGGAATCGATTTCGCGGAAACCAATCCGGAACTGGAAGAGAACAAAAGCGTGCAGTTGCTTTGGCAGGATTACAATCCCGTAAATCATAAAAGAAGGAGAACCTATTCTTTAAAATTCTAATATGAAACCACACCTTATCATTTTCGCAGTTCTTATTGCTGGTTTTGTAGTGTATAATATCTTTTTTGCATTACCCGATGACAGAATGAATACACTTGTAAACATTGTTTATGCAAGTGTGCTTTTCGGTTATATTTCATTTATGGCATTTACTGTGTTAAAAAAAATGAAAAAATAATATAATCCAATTTATTTTAATCATAATTTTATGAATAAATAATCAGAAATTTTTGAGCCACATTGGTATGAAAGAAATTTTAAAATTAACCCTTATTAGCTTATTATTTAATTCAACACACATTTACTGTCAGGAATATTATGTGAATACCATCGCAGGTTCTCCTTCAACCAATCAAGTATATAAATTTAATATTAGTAATTCTACTGAAGTATCTCAAAACGCCTGCGTTCCATCTGCTAATATGAATTCTTATTCAGATATTGCTATTGACAGCTCTAACAATATATATTACATATCACAAGCTGGTCTATTATACAAAGAAAGTACTACAACTTCCAATTGTACTTATCTGGGTGATTTTTCTACAAATCAAGGAGTAACGTATGGTTCTAACTCACTTACAGCTGATTCCGGGAATTTTTTATACGCTTTGGCCGGGAGTAATATATTGGTCAGATATGACACCAACACAGGTGTTTTCTCTAATTTAGGAACAATACCTAATTCACATACTGCAGGAGGAGATCTTTTCTTCTATGAAAACAGACTTTTTCTCCTTACTACAACTGGAATACTTGAAATTAATATGGCCAATCCTGCACAAAGTTGCCCTTTCATGAACATAAACTTACCCAGCTTATATGCCGGTTTTTCCATAAATTATGGAACGCATTCAAAGGCTTATATTTTGAGCAATAGTATAAATTCATCTTTTCAATATATTTCGACACTTTATGAAGTTGACATGGTTAATAAACAACTAGGAAACGCCATAAGAACCTATAATCACAATATTTATGGCGCAGCTGCATCTTATAATTTAACTTCCACAAACTCTAGCTGTATACCTATTCTCAGCACTGAGGAAAAAAATTTTGACAATGATTATTTAAGTGTAATAAATCCTGCAAAAAACAACATTATTGTCCAAACCAATATAAAGCGTAGTGAAATTATCTCAATTCGGCTATATGATAATTCAGGAAGGCTTATAAAAGATTTCTCAAATCAAAACAACATTGTCAGATTAGAAATATCAGGTATTGTTTCTGGAAACTACTTACTATCATTAAGTACAAAAAATGGGAAAACACATACTAAAAAAATTATAATCAAAAGCTAATTTTTATTGATTCTAAATTATCACTTTTCTCTATTTTCATCAGACTTTTAAGATGATTAATTTCATGCTTTATTGTTTATTGCCTAAATTTGCAACTTGAGATAATAATGTAAAAATGAATTTACCTGAAAGTTATATTCCGATCCTTATACAAGCCGGTGTTGCAGTGGGTTTTGTAGCCATTTCTTTGCTTGGAGCTCATTTCCTGGGACCAAAGCAGAAAAAAGGAAATTCTGTAAAAAACCAAAGCTGGGAATGTGGTGTGCCTGTTGAAGGAAACGCAAGAACGCCATTCTCAATTAAGTACTTCTTAACTGCGGTATTGTTTGTATTATTCGATATCGAAATCGTATTTTTTTATCCTTACGCTGTAAACTTCAGAGAATTTGGTCTTGAAGGCTTTTTTGCGGTACTTACATTCGTTGCCATTTTCTTCCTTGCATTTTTCTATGTCTGGAAACGAGGCGCATTAGACTGGGATAAATAAGTAATTATATTTTCAAATAAGAGATTTAGATTAACTCAATGAAGTAAGTATTAACAATTGCGGTGATTAGTAATCTAAATTAAAATCTTAAAATTAAAAAAATGTCAGATCAAAAACCAATAATAAGAACAGATGCACCCGCTCCGGAAGGATTTGAAGGAGAAGGATTTTTCGCAACGAAACTGAGCAGTGTAATCGGGATGGCGAGAAAGTTTTCACTTTGGCCTCTTCCATTTGCTACTTCTTGTTGCGGTATCGAGTTCATGGCTACGTTAAACCCGACTTATGATGCATCCAGATTTGGTATGGAAAGAAACTCTTTCTCACCAAGACAGGCAGATATGTTGATGGTTTGTGGAACTATTTCTAAAAAATTAGGTCCTGTTTTAAAAGAAGTTTATACTCAAATGGCAGAACCGAAATGGGTAGTTGCTGTTGGAGCTTGCGCTTCAAGCGGAGGTATTTTTGATACATACTCGGTTTTACAGGGAATTGATAAAATTATTCCGGTAGACGTTTACGTTCCTGGTTGTCCTCCAAGACCGGAGCAGATTATTGAAGGTGTAATGCAGGTTCAGGCTTTGGCAGAAAGTGAAAGCATCAGAAGAAGAGATATGCCTGAATACCAGAAGCTTTTAGATTCTTACAACATTAGCAATTAATAAAACGGAAATGACGAACGAATTTGTATTAGAAGCAATCACAAGAGAATTTCCGGAATCTGTAATTTCGAGCTCAGAATCTTACGGGATGCTGAATGTTGAGATTAAAAAAGACGACATCAAAAAAGTAATTCATTATCTGAAAGATTCATCATTGGAAATTAATTTCCTTACCGATGTTTGTGGAATCCATTACCCGGAATTTCCTGATAAAGAAATCGGGGTTATTTATCACCTGCAAAATATGATGACGAATTTCAGAATCCGTATAAAAGCTTTTATGTCAAGAGAAAATGTTGAAGTAGATTCTCTTACGGATCTTTATGCAGGAGCCAACTGGATGGAAAGAGAAACTTTTGATTTCTTCGGAATTAAATTTAAAGGACATCCTGATCTGAGACCCATCCTGAATATGGAAGATCTTGGTTATCACCCGATGCTGAAAGAATACCGTCTTGAAGATGGTACAAGAACAGATAAGAACGACAGCATGTTTGGTAGATAAAAATATAAATGATTAATGATGATTGATTAATGATCAATTATCGACTATCAATTATCAATTATATATTATGAAAGACAACTCATTATCTAATATACTTAACCAACACGACAGTAAAGAACAGATTGACGGGCAATTGTACACCCTGAATTTGGGACCTACTCACCCTGCAACACACGGAATCTTCCAGAACGTTCTTACAATGGACGGTGAAAGAATTCTTCATGCCGAGCAAACCGTTGGTTATATCCACAGAGCTTTTGAAAAAATTTCTGAAAGAAGAAATTATGCTCAAATCACCACGCTTACAGACCGTATGAACTACTGTTCTGCACCAATTAACAATATCGGATGGCACATGACGGTTGAAAAGCTGATTGGTGTAAAAGTTCCGAAACGTGTAGATTATATGCGTGTCATCTTAATGGAATTAGCAAGAATCGGAGATCACCTGATCTGCAACGGAGTAACCGGAATGGATGCAGGAGCAATTACAGGTCTTACTTATATGTTCATCGAAAGAGAGCGTATTTATGACATGTATGAACAAATCTGTGGAGCTAGAATGACTACCAATATGGGAAGAATTGGAGGTTTCGAAAGAGATTTCACTCCAAAATTCCATGAGTTGCTGAAAGATTTCCTTAAAACTTTCCCACCAAGATTCCAGGAATTCTGTAATCTATTGGAGAGAAACAGAATATTTATGGACAGAACCATTGGTGCAGGTGCAATTTCAGCAGAAAGAGCATTGAGCTATGGTTTTACAGGTCCGAATTTACGTGCTTGTGGAGTTGATTATGACGTAAGAGTTGCAGAGCCATATTGCTCATACGAAGATTTTGATTTTATCATTCCTGTAGGAACTTCTGGTGATACTTACGACCGTTTCATGGTGCGTCAGCAGGAAGTTTGGGAATCAATTAAAATCATCAAACAGGCATACGAAAACCTTCCTGAAGGACCTTTCCACGCAGATGTTCCTGAATTTTATCTTCCTGAAAAAGCAGACGTTTACAAAAAAATGGAAGCTTTGATTTACCATTTCAAAATTGTAATGGGAGAAACCGATGTACCGAAAGGAGAAGTTTACCATGCTGTAGAAGGCGGAAACGGAGAATTAGGTTTCTATTTGGTGAGTGATGGCGGAAGAAGCCCTTACAGACTTCACTTCAGAAGACCATGCTTCATCTACTACCAAGCGTATCCTGAAATGATTACAGGTTCTGTAATTTCTGATGCGATCGTTACGATGTGTAGTATGAACGTAATTGCGGGGGAATTAGACGCATAAGAAATTATAAATTTTAGATTATGAATTTTAAATTAATCTAAAATCTTTAAAAATATAATTTGATTGATGTCAAATTAAAATAATAACAAAATTGATAGGATTTTTAGAATTAGGATTTTCATCTAAAATCTAAAATCTAAAATCTAAAATCTTTAAATATGAGCGAAACAATAGCTTTTAAACCGGAAAGTTTAGAACAGGTACACAAAATCATCGCAAGATACCCGGAAGGTAGACAAAAGTCTGCCCTTCTTCCTGTTTTACATTTAGCGCAGAAAGAATTTGGAGGATGGTTAGACGTTCCTGTGATGGATTATGTTGCTGGATTATTGAGTATTAAACCTATCGAAGTATACGAAGTTGCTACTTTTTATACCATGTTTAATATGAAACCGGTGGGTAAATATGTTTTGGAAGTTTGCAGAACCGGACCTTGTATGGTTCGTGGAAGCGAAAAAATTCTGGATCATATCAGAACTAAATTAAATATAAAAGACGGGCAAACCACTGAAGATGGAATGTTTACTTTAAAACCTGCTGAATGTCTTGGAGCTTGCGGATACGCACCCATGATGCAGCTAGGTAAGTTCTTTCACGAAAATTTAACGATAGAAAAAGTTGACGAAATCCTTGATCTTTGCAGAGAAGGACAGGTTGATTTGGGCTAATAGAAATTTTAAATTCTAAATTTTTAGATTTTAAATTATTCACTTAACGTTTAATACTAATTAATGCAAGAGGCTGTCACACTGAGCTTGTCGAAGTGCAAAAGCTGATTGCAATAAGCAAATAAAAATGAGTAAAAAACTTTTACTTAAAGACGCACATGTAGAAGGAATACGCTACTTCGAAACCTACCGCAAACAGGGAGGTTACGGAGCTGCAGAGAAAGCCTTGAAAATGACACCGGATGAAATTCTTGAAGAAGTAAAAACTTCCGGACTTCGTGGTCGTGGTGGTGCAGGTTTCCCAACAGGAATGAAGTGGAGCTTTCTGGCAAAACCGGAAGGTGTTCCAAGACACTTGGTGGTAAATGCAGATGAATCTGAACCGGGAACTTTCAAAGACAGATACTTGATGGAATTTCTTCCTCATTTATTGATCGAAGGAATGCTGATTTCATCTTACTGTTTAGGTTCAAATGTTTCTTATATCTACATCCGTGGAGAATATTCATGGATTCCTGATATTTTAGAAGAAGCCATTGAAGAAGCTAAAGCTGCAGGATTTTTAGGAAAAAATATCTTAGGAACAGGTTTCGATTGCGAAATTTACGTTCAAAGAGGTGGTGGAGCATATATCTGTGGTGAAGAAACTGCTTTGCTGGAATCTCTTGAAGGAAAAAGAGGAAACCCAAGACTAAAACCACCATTCCCTGCTGTAAAAGGTCTTTGGGAAAGACCAACGGTTGTAAATAACGTTGAATCTATCGCAGCAATCGTTCCGATTATCGATATTACAGGGGCTGAATACGCAAAAATCGGTGTTGGAAGATCTACAGGTACAAAATTAATTTCTGCTTGCGGAAACATCAACAAACCGGGAGTTTACGAAATTGATATGACCATTACTGTTGAAGAATTTATTTATTCTGAAGAGTATTGCGGTGGAATTCCAAACGGGAAAAAGCTAAAAGCTTGTATTCCTGGTGGAAGTTCAGTTCCGATTGTTCCCGCAAACTTATTATTGAAAACCGTAAATGGTGAACCAAGATACATGAATTATGAATCTCTTGCTGATGGTGGTTTTGCTACCGGAACAATGATGGGTTCAGGAGGTTTCATTGTTTTGGATGAAGACCAATGCGTTGTAGAACATACCATGACTTTAGCGAGATTCTATAATCACGAAAGTTGCGGACAATGTACTCCTTGCCGTGAAGGAACGGGATGGATGTACAAGATTTTGAAAAAAATCGAGAAAGGAGAAGGTAAAATGGAAGATATCGATTTGCTTTGGGATATTCAGAGAAAAATCGAAGGAAATACCATTTGTCCGTTAGGTGATGCGGCAGCTTGGCCTGTTGCAGCAGCAATCCGTCATTTCAGAGATGAATTTGAATGGCACATTAAAAATCCTGAATTGTGTTTAACACAAAATTACGGATTGGCAAATTATGCAGAACCTATTCCGGCTGCAGCAAGTAATTAATAGAGGTTGAAGTTTTGAAGAAGTTGATTGCTGTAGCATTGCTGGTGTCTAATTTATTTTTTGGACAGAATACTACAGAAAGAAAAGAGGTAAATCCTTTTAAAAAAGGTTCGGTAATGATATTTTGGGGTTGGAATCATGCGAAATATTCCAAATCTGATATTCATTTTAAAGGAGATGGTTATGATTTTCAGCTGGATAAAGTAGTTGCCAATGACAGACAAACACCGTTTGATTTTGGAACATACTTTAATCCCGGAACCATTACAATTCCGCAGGTAAATTATAGAATTACCTATTTCCCGAAAGATAATTTCGGAATTACCATAGGAATGGATCATATGAAATATGTGATGGATCAAAACCAGACTGTAAATTTTAAAGGTCACATTGATGATCCGAAATATGCAGGAATGGTAAATAATGGCAAAGTAGATCTAAGTGGAAACGACTTTTTAATGTTCGAGCACACTGATGGTCTTAATTATATAAACATTGGAGCTCAGAAATATCACAATGTTTTAGACAAAAAAAATATTGATGTTTTTGTGAGTTACGGGGCAGGACTTGGAGCTTTACTGCCAAAATCCAATGTTCAACTGATGGGAAATGAAAGAAGCGACAGATTCCATCTTGCAGGTTTTGGCGTTGATGCAAGAGCTGCAGTAAGTGTGGTTGCCTTAAGACATATCGTACTTCAGGCAGAAGGAAAATTGGGCTACATCAATATGCCCGATATTAAAACTACACTAAACAACAAACCAGACAAAGCTTCACAAGATTTTGTGTATGCCCAGTTCAAT
>NZ_JBFRGA010000024.1:0-22405 GCF_052115105.1 Chryseobacterium sp. 2TAF14 | reverse complement strand
CCTTTGGCGCCGCCGAAACTTATTTATCCAATAAAAGTTTATAATTCATCCAAAGGATTCCAAAATAGGTTTTTAAAATTTTTCACTCTGAAATGATCAACAACAATTCCTTCAGCTTCCAGCCTCGATTGAAATTCCGGAACCGATAAAGTTCCCGAGCTTGAAATCACCCGATGAGCAGGAACATCTTTCGGACAGCCACCCATTGCTTTCCCTACATGACGCGAATGGTTTGGAAAACCTACTGCTTTGGCTATTGCTCCATAGCTCGTTACTCTTCCTTTCGGAACTAATTTGGTGATTTCCCAGACTTGTTGCTTAAAAATTTCGTTCATTTTATTTTTGCATTATTTTTGGATGTTATTTTAAAATCATTTAAAATATAAAGTTATGAAAAAATCGATTTTCAGGTTTCTTAATTCCATTAATAAAAAGATTTTACCGAAGTTAAGCGATAAAGATCCGTTGAAGCTTACCAAATTTCAGAAGGGAATTCTGGCATATCGTTATTTTGTTTTGATTAATTCTTTGGATTGATTTTCTTTTTCACTTACGCTGATTAGGCAGATAAGATTTCCCACAGATTGCACCGATTTTCACAGATTTTATTAATATGAAACTTAATAAACTTATCCAAAATCAATTTATTGATTCTTAAAAATAGTAATGATTTATCTTAAAATCTTAATGTTTGAAAAATGCTTTAATTCCAATTTCTAAAAAAATCTGCGTGATCCGTTAAATTTGCGAGAGTATCAAACTATTTAATTTTAGCAATCAACTTTCTGCAAGACTCATACAAAGGTTTCTCAATTAAAAGATAAATAATGATTGAAAAAATCCAGAGTAAAACAAAATTGTTGTCCGGAAGGAAGACGTAGGATTTTAATTTCATATTGAAATAACTGAAATGAATCAGATAAAAAACAAAAGAAGCATTTCCGAGCAAAATGAAAAACTTTGTAGAAAGAACTTTTGAAACCCATGTTTTTTCGGTCATCAATCCCCAAAAGAAAATAATAATTGCTGCGGGTAAAAACAATTCGTGAATCAGTCGTCCTTCCCATCTTTCAACGCCGTGAACGAAGTTATTTCTTGCAAAAAATCTGATGGCAAAAATTAAAATTAAAATTGAGATTCCGCTCCAAAGCGTGGGTTTTTTAATCTTGTTTAAAAACTGAATTCCTTTTTTGTTTTTCATTAAATATGCGAGAAGCATTCCGAAGAAAAACTCAAGGCTTCGGCCGAAAAATGTACTTCCGGTCATAAATTTTAAAGGATATAAAAAACCTTTTGGGTTTCCGTTAAATTCTTTTAAACCATAACCGATTCCCCATCCTAAAAAGAAAAATGCGATTAAAAACAGAAGACAGTATTTCCAGCTTTTCTTCAGCAATAAAAATAAAAACGGCGACAGAAAATAAAAGAAAAACTCTACCGTTAACGACCAAGCCTGCACAATCCCCGAAACAGAATATTTTTCAAACAAAGAATAAAAAAGAGAATATTGCAGAAAATAGGTTTTTACATCTTTTGAATAAGCGGTATCGAGAAAATAGCAGCTCAGCAAAATCCAGTACAAAGGAAAAATTCTTGCAATTCTGAGGAGAATATATTTTAAATATGACTTTTTTGATTCTAAAGGTTTTTCTTCGTAGCGGTAAGCCAGCAAAAATCCGCTCAACACAAAAAATACGGCAACACCAATATGCCATTCGCTGATGAAACGCATGATCTCAAAAGGTAAATCGTAACGCCAGTATTTCCGGTTGTGATACACAAAAACCATGATTGCGGCAATGGCGCGCATTCCGGTTAAAGCATCAAATTTATTTTTCTGAAGAGTTTCCAAGTGATAACAATAAAGTATTTAGTTATTTTTAGCTGCAAAAGAATCAAAGATTATCTCGATTAAAATTTTTAAAATTTACAAAATAGTAAGCTAGCTAAACAGTTGTATTTTGCAAGTTTTKAATCGCTGTTTTTTAATTATTCTTTTGAAACTTTTGCGGTAAATTAACTAAAAAAAGGCTTAATAAATAAGCCTTTTAAATATATGATTTAATTATAAAATTAATTTTCCAAAATGTAAGAGAACATTAATGGTGCACAAATCGTAGCATCACTTTCAACGATGTATTTCGGAGTTGTAATGTCTAGTTTACCCCAAGTAATTTTCTCATTCGGAACAGCTCCAGAGTAAGATCCGTAAGATGTTGTAGAATCTGAAATCTGGCAGAAATAAGACCAGAACGGAATGTCATGCATTTCCATATCCTGATACAGCATCGGAACTACACAAATAGGGAAATCTCCTGCGATACCTCCACCAATCTGGAAGAATCCAACTCCTTTTCCGTCTGAATTTTTTGTGTACCAATCAGCCAAATACGTCATGTATTCAATTCCTGACTTCATTGTTGTTGCTTTAAGCTCACTTTTAATGCAGTAAGATGCAAAAATATTACCCATTGTAGAATCTTCCCATCCCGGAACAACAATTGGCAGGTTTTTCTCAGCTGCTGCGATCATCCATGAATTTTCTCTCGGAATTTCGTAATACTGCTCCAACACTCCAGAAAGAATCATTTTGTACATAAATTCATGCGGGAAATATCTCTCACCTTTAGCTTCGGCATCTTTCCAGATTTCAACGATGTGTTTTTGCAGTCTTCTGAATGCTTCTTCTTCAGGAATACAAGTATCTGTAACTCTGTTTAAGCCTCTTTCCAAAAGATCCCACTCATCCTGAGCCGTCAAATCTCTGTAATGTGGCACTCTTTCGTAGTGAGAATGCGCTACAAGATTCATCAAATCTTCTTCAAGGTTTGCACCTGTACAAGAAATGAAATCTACTTTGTTCTGACGGATCATTTCCGCTAAAATTTTTCCTAATTCGGCAGTAGACATTGCTCCAGCCAAAGTGATCATCATTTTTCCGCCGTCTTTAAGATGGGCAACATATCCTTTTGATGCGTCTACCAAAGCTGCTGCATTGAAGTGCAGATAATATTTTTCTATGAACTCAGTAATCGGTTTGCTCATTTTTTTATTTTTTGCAAAGATAAAACTTAAAAACGGAATGTAGCGGATGCTGCCAGAGAAACTCTGCTTAAACCTTCCCTGTTATCTTCTCCAAAGTCAACAACCTGCCCGTTATAAGACATTTTTCTAAGCGCACCTCCGGAAAGCCCGACTTTCGGACCAATTAAAAGATGCTTGTTGATTTGATATTGATACGCAAAATCTACTTCTGCACCCAATGTATTGCCTTTACCTTTTACATCTCCTGTTTTTGTTGTATAGCTCATCGCTCCCAATGCAGCATCCAAAAGGAATTTATGTTTTGTTGGCTGGTCATAGTTGGTTACCGTGAAAGATGGACCGTAAAAATTAATTGCATCTTTAGTACTTACTGTTGCGCTTACAATATTTCCCATATTGTCAATTGAGCTAAATCTTCCTGTATGAGATGCACTGTAATTGGAATATTTAAAACCGATATGCAAACCATTTTTAATTTCATAACGAAGGGCAACATCGAAATTGGTTCCGTTTTTAAGACCTTTGATGTAGCTGCGTTCTTCCGGAGATAAAGCTGGTGAAATTTTGTTGACTCTCCATGCGTAACCAAACGACGGAGCAATAGAAATTTTTTGTGCTAATGACATTAAGGACATTGAAAATAATCCTAATGCGAATACTTTTTTAATCATTCAGAAATTTTTTCCGCAAAAATACTGTTTTTCCTTATTGAGAGAATTAAAAATTAAGTTAATATTTAAAACGTCTGTTTTCTTTTTTGTCAGAATGCTGTTTTTTCTGCTGGATTCTTTTCTCAACTGATGATTTGGATGGCTTTGTTTTGAGTCTTTTTTTCGGAATAATAATCGCCTGATTAACAATTTCAAGGATTTTTTCAGTAGCAATTTTTTTATTCTGCAGCTGCGTTCTGGATTCTGAAACGGTAAGCTGTAAAATCCCATCCAGATTAATCCGGTTTTTAAGTTTTTCGCTGATTAATTTTTTTTGAAAATCATTAAAGAATTCTGAATCCGAGACCTTCCACATTACAGTAACCGAAGTTTCTACTTTATTCACGTTTTGTCCACCTGCGCCGCTGCTTCGGGAAGTTTTATAAGTAAGTTCTGTGGTGAAATTTTTCATAGTAATTTTTTTAGCGGCTTAAATTCCCCTCCTTTGGAGGGGTGGCGAAAATTCGCAAGAATTTTTGACGGGGTGGTTTAAAGCAATTAAGAATAAATATTTACTCAAAAATATTTTTTAATTCCAACCGGTTTACTTTCCCATTCGAAGTTCTCGGTATTTTTTCTACAAAAATAATTTCTTTAGGCTTATGAAATTTTTGTTGATAGTTGATGGTTGATAGTTGTTGGCGTATCAATTCAGATTCTTTACCTTCAATCACTAAAATCAATTTCTGTCCCAAACTTTCATCTTTTAACCCTAAAAATACTACTTCATYCGGAATTTCTTGTTTTACCAGAGCTTCAAGCTGTTCAGGAAATATTTTTGCTCCCCCTGAATTAATTACATTATCTATTCTTCCTAAAAATTTAAACTGATTTTTATTTTTGATTTCCACTAAATCGTTTGTCTGTAAAATTTCAGAATTGAGTTGCGGAGCAGAAATTTTCAGACAGTTTCTTTCATCAGTTGAGATTTCAATACCATCAAAAATCTTAAAATATTCATCCTGAGTAGGGTAGATTTCCTTTAAAGCAATATGAGAAAGGGTTTCAGACATTCCATAGGTCTCGTAAATCTGAGTGGGAGCGTGGGAAGATAGGAGTGTTTGAGAAATTTTCTTTTTTAAAGATTCAGAAACAGCGGCTCCGCCAATAATCAGGTTTTGTATAAAGTGAATTTTATCTAATGAGTTTTCGACCTGTAATGGCGTCATCGCACAGAAATCGATATTTTCTTTTAAATTTTCTAAAGGTTTTAAAGCGGGATCTGAGATCAGTAATTTTAGCTTTTTCGTAATGGCTCTTACGATCATCATCTTTCCCGAAATATATTCGACAGGCAAACAAACTAAAGCAGTATTTCCTTCTTTTAAATTTAAAAAATTGCAGGTCATCTCTGCTGAATTTACCATCTTTTGTTTATCAATCTCAATAATTTTGGGAACACCGGTAGATCCAGAAGTCTGCACTTTTACCGTTTTTGAATCTGAGAACCATTCTTTGAGAAAAAAAATCACTTTTTCTTCAAAATCAGTTGCCGGATGTAAATTATTAATTTCGAGATTATTGAAGTCGATCAGCATATTCAGGAGGTTAATTTATACCTGTAAATTTAAAGAAAAATAAAAAAAGGATTTGCAAATAAAGAAAAAAGCTTTAAATTTGCATCACCAAAATAAAACAGACCTATAGTGTAACGGTAACACTCCGGTTTTTGGTACCGTCATTCGGGGTTCGAATCCCTGTGGGTCTACTTTTAATTATAGCAATCGTTTGATTTTCAGACGATTGCTTTTTTATTTTGATTATAATTCCTTTAATTTTTTTGTTTATAAATTCTGTAAATCTGTTCTATTATTGTATTTAATGTATTTGTTATCTGGATGWAGTAATAATATGATAAGCCCTTTTAGGTTTTTTTTATAGTAGTAAAAGTTTGAAAATAAGTTAATTAGATGAAAATTTGCATAGAATATTTATAAGTTGTGGTCAAACTTTAATATTTTAATGAGAATTACCATTGAAAATCCTATTTTTAACTTTTAAAAAAACAAAAATGATTAATAGCTTATTTAACTTTATTAATCTTCATAATGGTGAAGAAAAAAAAGAAAAAGTACTTGAAAATGTAATTTCGAACATCTCCTTTAGGGGTTCAAACCTGTGGATTTTGGCTTGTGCAATTATTATTGCATCTGTCGGGCTTAATGTAAATTCTACTGCTGTAATTATTGGTGCGATGCTTATTTCCCCTTTAATGGGTCCGATCGTTGGAGCCGGCTTTGCATTGGGTACTTACAATTTTCCTTTGCTGAAAAAATCAATTAAAAACCTTTTAATCGCTACTCTTGTAAGTCTTACTGTTTCTTCGCTTTATTTTTACATCAGTCCTTTCAAAGATGTACAGTCGGAATTACTCGCAAGAACGGCTCCCAATATTTATGATGTTTTAATTGCGTTTTTTGGTGGTTTGGTGGGGATTATTGCCATAACGAGAGTTGAAAAAGGAAATCCTATTCCCGGAGTGGCTATTGCAACAGCATTGATGCCGCCTTTGTGTACTGCAGGTTTTGGATTGGCTACCTCAAATTTTTCTTATTTTTTTGGAGCGTTTTATCTTTATATTATCAATTGCTTCTTTATTTGTATTGCCACTTTCTTCGTGGTAAAATATCTTAAATACCCTTCGGTGATTATTGATAATAAATATGAAAAAAGAATTCGTTATGGGATTACAGCGCTTATTCTTATCATGATTGTTCCAAGTTTCTATCTCGCCTATAACCTTTTTAACGAAAAACAATTTATAAGAACGGCAGAGCAGTTTATTCAGAAAGAATTTGACAATAAAGGATATACCATTATTTATAAGAAAATTAATTACAACACAAGTCCTAAGTCGATAGATATTGCTTTTTTAAATAAAAACTTCAGTGAAGAGGAGGTTGCATCTTACAATAAAATGCTTGTTAGTAATGGTCTTGTAAATACTAAATTCAATATCAGGCAGAGTTCTGATGATGTAAAGTCTGAAATCCTTAATGAGATCAATAAAAATAATATCAATATTTCAGAGAAAGATATTGCCATTTCTAAAATACGCCAGGAACTCGATGGCTACAAGATTTCCGATTCTACTTTGCTGCAGGAAATCAAGGCAATTTATCCTTCTCTTAATGGTATTTCCTACGGAAAGATTGAAGAGTACCCGAAAACAGACAGCGCAACGCTTAAATTTATACTTATTTACTCAGGTAAATTAGAAGATAAAGCAAAGTTTAAAAACTGGCTGGAAATCAGGTTGCGTGAAAAAGACGTGAAGCTTATCGAAAATACTGCAGATTTATAACGATCTCATCTGTTTTTGAAAAGTTATGTTTCAATAAACCCTTCGTGCATTTTGAAATAAATTAAAGGATTGATAATCGGTGTCAATTTTTCATTTGTATTTCTTATTATAAACGAAGTGGCTTTGTTTGTCTTAAAAAAAAAGCAATTTTTATATAAAAAAACTTTGTTTAACCTTGCGATAATTATTACGCAACGAAAGACAAAAAACTACAAATTATACTTTAAATAAAGATAAAGAAAGCAGTTTGACTCCTTCGAATCTTCGATTTCAATTGTTTTCGAAAAACAAAAAAACAAAATGCACAACAGGTTTCACTAAAGAATTGTTTACCAGACGATGATAATTAAAGTTTTAAAGGAGCTTCTTTAGAACTACATTTTTATTTTTCTAAAGTTTTCGTGATTGTAAAGTTCTTTTGATAATTTATTATATCTTATCATATAAAAGTGGATTTTTTTTCTGTATTGTGGTAATTATTAGAATTTTCCCACGGTTTTTATCATTAAAAAACGAATAATTCAACAATATTGATTTATCATTATGTGAATTTTATGTGAAATTATGTGAAAATATTATGAGATAATTTTGTTTTGTGTGTTATTTTTATATTAAAATTAATTAATATGCGATATTATTGTAATAAACGATTTTGTAAATGAAAATTTAATTAACTTAACACATTGAAAATAAAGCAAATTTTCTCTGTAATTTACTTTATAAAAATTGTTTTGCTAATAATCCATATACTATGATAAAAAAATCTTTTCTCTGGCGATTTTTATGTTGCCAAATTTTACTGTTTTCTTTAGCATCATTTTGTACCTTGTCTGCCCAAACGGGACCGAATGACGATTTTGACGGCGATGGCATCATCAATTCTATTGATTTGGATGATGATAATGATGGTGTTCCGGATGCTGTAGAAAGCCCTTTGTGTTACTATACGGCAAGTGAGTGGAATACTTTGGCCAAGCCCACTGTTAATGGTGTGACTGTCTCTTCGGCTCTTACTACAACTACCGGAAATTTCAGTCAATTGCTGGACGGGGTGAATAACGTAACAGCTGTTACATTTTCTGCATCGCCGGTGCAGCCCATACAGAATGCGAATGTCTATCTTTTTACATTTGCAAAGGCTGTAAAGCTAAATGCTTTGTATCTCAAATTTAATACTGCTACTCAATTTGGCGGTACAACGAAAATACAGGGTTCAAATACCAACAATGGTAGCGATTGGGTAGATTTATCTGCAGCAGTAGGAGCAGCCGCAGGTCCTAATGTTACTGTAAATGGATCAGTGAGTGTTACTACTTCTATTAAATATCCTGTTACCCTTAATACAGCTGCAGCTTATAAATACATCAGGATAACAGGTGTTGCAGCTTCTAATATCGCAGCGCAGAATGCTTCAGAAGTATATTTTGATTTTAATACTGCCGAATACGTTGCTTCTTTTTATCCTAAAGCAAGCTGTACTAATGACACAGACGGAGATACTATTCTTAATCATTTTGATTTGAACAGTGATAATGATAATGCCAGTGATGCCTTAGAGGCCGGAGCTACAACGGTAACCACTCCGAATTACCAGTTTCCTAATATCGATTCTAACGGTGATGGTCTTGTGGATGCGGTAGATGCTAATAATGACGGTATCCCGAATTATAATTCTTCATATTATCCCAATGCAATAAATGCTGCAATTTCTCCTTTAAACGCAGAAATCTGTAATGATGGAATAGATAATGACGGCGACGGAAGAATTGATGGCTATGATAGCAATTGCTATAACTTGGCAACATGCGTAACAGACAAATTTATTTCTAATTTTGAAATTCAAAATACGGCATGTGCACCTTACGGATCTGCTTCTGCTTATCAGACACCTATGGTTGCAGATATTGACAGAGATGGCATTGCAGATATTATTTCATTTAATGATGCTAATACCACTATAGCTGTATTGAATTCTACAACTTTGGTTCCTAAGTTTTCCATTCCTGCGCCGGAAGGGAACTTTGGAGCTCGCCCCAATTCATTGGCAATAGGACAGCTGGATGGAAGCGGCTATCTGGAAATTGCGTATGTTACAAGTACCAACAAAGTGGCTGTTTTGCGGTATAATGGTACAGCATGGCAAAGCTTTCTTTCTCCTGTAATAAATTCTACTGTTTTAAGCTCCGGATCTGCTTACACCAATGGGTTGGGAATCGCAGATTTTGATCAGGATGGCACCCCCGAACTCTATCTCGGAAACCAGATTTTTTCGGTTAATTTTTCTTGTACTACAGGCCCTTGTATTACCAATGTTATTAACGGAATGACTGTTGGGACGGCATTTGGTAACATTGGTGTGCCCGGAGGAGGTATATCTTTTGCTTACGACATTTTGCCTGCATCAGAATGTGCACTTTGTTCTGGCTTGGAAATTATTGCAGGAAATCAGATTTATGCTGTAAATGTAGCTACCGGACAAGTGGAGCTAGCGAGAAACTTTACAGGTTCTTCAGATGCCAATTTAGATGGTCCTACCGCTATTGCAGATATAAACTTAGATGGCTTAATGGATGTTGTGGTCTCAAATATCGGCGGGTCAATTTATGCATGGACACCTCAAACCAACCAATTAATAATGGATTTGCCTGGAAACGGTGGAGCTCAACGTCCCTTGCCGTTTATTTCGAATGTATATGATGATGATTTGGCAGATGATGGCATAAAAAACAATTCTAAAGTAAATTATCCCGAGATCATTGTACTGGTTGGTACTACTCTTACAGCTTATAATGCGGGAAGCGCTGCTCCTCTGTATACACTTGCTACTACAGATGGAAGTGCTGCAACAAGTATGGTGGCATTTGACTTTAATGGAGACGGTAATAAAGAGATTGTCTACAGAGATGAAACTACGCTTAGAATACTCTATGGAGGTCCTATGGCGTATGCTCCGTCGAATGTGGCTGCTAACAGAAATTACGCATCTTTTGCTTGTAGCAGTGGTACGGGATGGGAACATCCTATCGTTGCAGATATAGACAACGACGGAGAAGCTGAAATTGTGCAGTCTTGTGGTGGGAATATATGTATATTTGAATCAGTAAGCCACCCTTGGATGCCTGCAAGACCTATCTGGAACCAGCTGAGCTATAATATTGTAAATGTAAATGATGATGGCAGTATTCCGCAGTATCAGCAAGATATTTTAGCTTCTTTTAATGGAGCTGGTAATGATGTGTTGAATCAATTCAATACTCAGCTCAATCCGTTGGAAGTTATTTCTCCTGAAGGCTTTATTGCAGCACCGGATATTTCTGTAGGGTCGGCTGCTATAACTAATCTCAATACAGATGGTATTGCAGACTGCTCAAATATTAATATTCAATATCAGATAGATAATACGGGGAGTGCTGCGATGGAAAATAAGATCTATATCTATGTATATGATAAAGATCCAAGAACAGTTAGTACAGCAAGCTTGATCTATCAAACTCAGACTAACCAAAATATCCCGGCTGGAAGTTCAATTACTCAAACTCTTCAGTTTGGAATTCCTCCAACATCTCTTCCGGTAAACAATATTTATATAGCAGTTAATACCAATCCTGATATGACAGTCTTGGTTGATCAGTCAGATTTTCTTGGCAGTTATCCGGAGTGTAATTATGCCAATAATATTTTTGAGTTTGCTATTCCGGGATGTTTAGATACCGACGGTGATGGGATCACAGATTCTGTGGATTTAGATGAT
Source organism: Chryseobacterium sp. 2TAF14 (assembly GCF_052115105.1). Taxonomy (NCBI): domain Bacteria; kingdom Pseudomonadati; phylum Bacteroidota; class Flavobacteriia; order Flavobacteriales; family Weeksellaceae; genus Chryseobacterium; species Chryseobacterium sp. 2TAF14. The sequence goes on along the minus strand of NZ_JBFRGA010000024.1, from coordinate 11,595 downwards.
GATAATGACGGTATTTTAGATGCTATAGAAAGTCCATCTTGTTTYTATACGGCATCTGAAGCGGTAGTTCCGGTAATGATTTCAACAGGAATAGCGGGTTCAACAGTAAATTCGGTAGCTGTTGCTCCGAGTACGGATATACCGACGATGCATGATAATATTACGACAACTGTTGCGGCTTCTAACCATATTATTCCGGCTAATCAACTTGGTACGACTTCAACTATAATTTATAAAGTGCAGTATCCTACAGCAATTGGTCTAACTCAAATGGTTGTACATACAGCTACTGCAAGTTGGGGTACTGGCTCGTTCGCTGTTTTGGAAGGTTCAAATGATGATGTAAGTTACACTGCTGTTTCAGCTCCTGTAGCTACAAGTGCAGGAAGCCCAAAAATCTGGCCGGTAACACTAAATGTAAATAATCTGTATCGTTATTATAGAATTCGTGTGTCAACGGTGGGAAGTACCCAGCCAACATTTACAAACTACGAAGTTGTAGGAACTGTTAATACCGCAACGTATAACCCTTCTGCAAGCCCTAAACCGATAAACTGTTTGGTTGATACAGATGGTGATGGTTTTACGAATCACAGAGACTTAGACAGCGATGGCGATGGCTGCCCTGATGCAGTAGAAGCTGGTGTATCAAGAAACGCAGGCACTGCAGGATCAATGTCTGCAAGCGGCGGAAGTATCTATTCTGGAGGTATAGCTTCCGGTACAGCTAATGCTTATGTTGGCAATGGTACAACAAGTCAATACGGAGCAAATGGATACTTTAATGGTATTGAAACAAGTTCGGAAAGTGGTGTTTATAATGGTACTTCAACCTATTCACAATATGCATTGAATAATACGTTGAACTATTGTTTAGATACTGACGGAGACGGAATTCCTGATATTGATGATATCGATGATGATAATGATGGAGTTTTAGATACTTCTGAACAAAATTGCCCTAATGGAAGCAAAACGGGAGTAATAGTTACTAAGCCTTCTACAATTAATTATAATATGAATGGTACAAGTGCAACCAATACCTTGGCCGATCTTGTGGATGGTGTGGATGCGAATGTATATGTGATGTACAACCCTACAGGAACCTTGAGCAATGCGGAATGGTTCAGAGTAGAGTTTCCTTATGCAAGAATACTTTCGTCTTGGGAAGTAGCACATTATAGTAGCCAGACATTGTTTTCTATCACTAGTACCTATAAAGTACAAGGAAGCAACGATGCCAATGTTTGGACAGACCTTACCGGAACATTAACCTACTCTAGAACCCAAAGCGGACAAAGTACCCAAGCAAACAACTCCAATGTAGCGAATTTTTCTTCCAATCAAACAGCTTATAAATATTACAGATATTATGGTATTTCGGGTTCGGTAGGTACTGGTTGGGCTACAGAGTTTTACTTTCAAGACAATAGCTGTGTAGATATAGATACCGATAATGACGGCATACCAAATCGCTTAGATCTTGACAGTGACAACGATGGTTGCCCAGATGCAGTAGAATCCAGCGTTTCTGCCAATACAGGTGCTTCCGGATCTATGTCTGCAAGTGGTGGTGCTATCTATTCAGGAGGAATTGCGACAGGAACCGCCAATGCCTATGTAGGCAATGGCACATCTTCACAATATGGTACAAACGGATTTTTCAATGGTATTGAAACAAGCTCAGATAGCGGTGTTTATAATGGTGTTTATACCTATACCCAATATGCATTGTCTAATAATGTAAGTTTATGTGCCGATACAGACGGTGATGGTATTAATGATATTACAGATATCGACGATGACAATGACGGAATTTTGGATGCCGTGGAAAGCCCGGCTTGCTTCTATACCTCAGCAGAAGCAGGTGTTATTGCATCTGTCTCTACCGCTTTGGTGAATGATGACGGTACCAATGTAGATCTTCCTTTCATGCATGACGGAGTTGCGACGAGTGTAACTGCCAGCAATAATGTCATTGCTATTAATGAAGCGGCTAATGGTGCTGTGATTTATAATATAGATTATCCTACAGCAGTTAAGCTTACCAGTATAACGCATGCCGGAACTACTTTCGGTACAAATGCCACTGCAAAAATTCAGGGTTCTAACGATAAAATTGCGTGGGATGAACTGATGACTGCTCCAACAGCAGCTACAGCTAACCCTAAAACATTTACAGTTAACAACAACACAGCAAACAGCTACCGCTACTACCGTATCGTAAAAGTGGCAGGAACTACCACACCTGCTATTACGTCGTACGAAGTTTCATCTGTGCAGAATACTGCAGGTTATGTACCTTCTGCACATCCTAAACCAACGTGTGCCACTGATTTTGATGGTGACGGCATTTTCAATCATCTGGATTCAGATTCAGATAACGATGGCTGTTCTGATGCATTTGAAGCCGGCACAGCAGCGTATAGTACTTCTAATGGAGGAACTGTCAGTTCGGGAACTTTAGATAATCCGACCAGTTCAGTTTCACCGAATGCTACGGTGGGATCTAATGCATCCGGAGATTATGGAGTAAATGGATTCTATAACATCTTGGAAACTTCAGAGAATGGTGTCTATTTAGGAACTTATACCTATGCTAATGCAATAAACAATGCGATTGCTAATTGTATCCAGGCATGTTACAGACCTGCCGTTGTAGCAGGGACAGCTTTAGACACTAGACAGGGYATCACTTCCTTACAAAGAGCRGGTTCAGATAATGACAACTGGCCAATGGTAAGAAAAGGAGCATGGACGGCTTTGGAATCTAAAACCAAAGGATTTGTACCTAACAGGTTGACCGCCCAGCAAATCACGGATATTCCTGCAGCTAATCTGAGAGAAGGGATGATGGTGTATAAYATCACTTCAGACTGTTTATAYATTAATACCGACGGAACACCGACAGGATGGAAATGCTTTAACACACAGRCTTGTCCGGAYTAATTTTATTAAATTTAAAACGYAYATTGAAAAATGATAACACAAAATAACATAATAATTTCAGCAGCAGTAYTCTTTATGGGTACTCTGCTGACTTCAGCTCAGGTTGCAATAGGAAAAGAAGCWGTGGTAAACACTTCAGTTTCTTTAGAATTTGGAAATGRAAACCGGGGAATGATCCTTCCYTGGGTAACAAGTACAGGTGCTGTTGCAGGAGCCGTAAACGGAACGGTGGTTTATGACCTTTCTGATCATAAGGTTAAAACAAAATATGGATCCGGCTGGAAGGATCTTTCGATAGATGCRACAGGAACTACAATAGATCCCRTAACTTCTGTAGATGGTGTKCTTATACAGGACTCTCATACRGAAAATACGGATGCAGAAGTTACGATAGGCACTACTCAAACTTCGGATACAGGAATYTTGATTTTGGAAGAYACCGATAAGGCGATGATTTTGCCAAAAGTGGCAAGTCCGCATCTTAATATCATCAATCCTGCACCGGGAATGATGGTTTACGATACCACAGCGAAGCAACTTGCTGTTTTCAACGGTACGGTGTGGAGCTTCTGGAAACCTTAGAAAATATTTAGAGATTTAAAAATGAAAACCTCTCGTGTCCAATGGGTACTGAGAGGTTTTTTTATGATTGTAAATGAAATCAGAATGGAGGGTAATAGAATTTTATTCCGATAATATCACATATTCCCAAATAGTAATTAACGTGGGTTCGGGATAAGAATTATTTTAAATTATGAGTTATTTGATTTAGTTCCTATCGCAAAGTCAAACAAAGTTTTCTTTATATTCTATTTTGTTTTTAAAATAAACCACTTATCGAGGTAATACAAATAGTATTTCATTGTTAAGTGTAACGCCTTTGTTTAACTTAAATATTTAAAGCTGTATTATTAAAACTGTTTGTTTGACATTGCGGTTAGAAACCTTATTCCGAACTCAGGTTAATTAATAATTATAACAGGGTTATTTGTGTCGGAAGCTTCGATAATTGAGTTAAATACTCAAAAATTTCACCAAAAAGCTCTGATATTTGACTTGGATGCTCAAAAATTTGACCTAAATGCTCAAATATTTGTGTTAAAAGCTCAAATATTTAAGTAAAAAGCTTAAATACTTGAGCTCTGAGCTTTGATGCCGGAGATAAAAGGCTGGTCATATAATAATTACAACCCTCCGGTCTTGTTGTCTAAAGAAGCTTTCCCGCGGGGAAAACGTTTGCTCAGGTCTTCGGCAATGGTTTTGGCTTCTGCATCGCCTGCACGGGCAGCCAGCTTTACACTGCCATAGTAATAAAGAGCCTGCACATAAGCTTCATGCCCGGTAAGCATGATGGTATCTTTTATCATTTCTCCTACCTGCTGTGATACCGCATATAATGGCAATAAGGTTTGGTTTGCAGTATAATCTTTTTTGCATTCTTGTGCATCCATCATCGAAGGAATAAACTTGGGATTGGCTGTTGTGTATTCTATAACTTTGTTGACGAAAGCAACGCTTTTATCGCTCATCTTAGGAAGGCTTTTACGTTCATCGGCTGTCATTATTCCCATATAAGGGGCAAGCAGGTCTTTGATTTCCTGAAATTTTGTACTGATTTGGGCTGCTACATCCTGAGGGATGTCTACACTGATTTGATTTTTTGACATAATTTTTTTTGTTTTAAATGTGTTTATAATAAGCAGATAGATTGCTCTGCGGTGAAAAATAGTTTGGAGGGATTGTTGGCAGTAAGCCGGGAACTGTAGTGTTTCATGAGATTTGTGTTTTTGTTTCTCCAAATGTAATAAAAATTACATACGAAAAAACAAATAACGATAAATTTTTTTTAAAACCATCATTACAGAGATTCTTGGCTCACTTTGTAAACTGTATTTAACTTTTTAGTAAAACAAATAAAAATTAATTTTCATAATTGAGATGCTTGTTGAATATTTTTCATTATTACCTTGGTTTTTATTAAGGAAACGCATCAGTTGGGATTGGGTTTTTATGTGAAATATTAAAAAAAACAATTAAATTTTATATTTTAAAAGTATTTAATGTTGTTTTAGATGAAATTTGTATACTTTTGTAGCTGAATATTTGTTTACTTAATATATGTGTAATGTTGTCAAATTTACATTTTATGAGTTAGTCATATATTTTTTTAGTAAACAATTAATTTTAAATAAAATACAAGTTATGATAGAAAAAACTACCCTTGGGAAATTTCTGCGTTGCCAGATATTTCTCCTTTCCCTCCTCTCATCAGGTATCATCTACGCCCAAACGGGACCGAATGATGATTTCGATGGCGATGGCATTATCAATTCTATTGATTTGGATGATGATAATGATGGCGTGCCGGACGCTGTAGAAAACCCTTCATGCTACTATACTGCAAATGAATGGAATAATTCAGCGAAACCTATCACTAATGGAGTTAGCATTACTTCTTCTTTAACAACAACACTTGGCAATTTTAGCAGTCTTTTAGATAATGTTGGAAATGTAAATGCTGTTACTTTCTCCGCTACACCTACACAGCCAATTCTTAATGCAAATGTGTATCTTTTTACCTTCGCCAAGGCAGTTAGGTTAAATGCATTATATTTACAATTTAATACGACAACGCAATTTGCCGGCACTACGAAAATACAGGGTTCAAATACCAATAATGGTACTGACTGGGTAGATTTGTCAGCTGCTATCTCTCAGACACCGGCTACAAATACTACCGTAAACGGTTCTGTAAGTGTAACCACATCTATAAAATATCCGGTAACGCTAAATACTGCAACGGCATACAAATACATTAGGATAACAGGTGCAGTGGCTTCTAATATTGTAGCACAAAATGCTTCAGAAGTTTACTTTGATTTTAATCAGGCTTCATATGTAGCTTCATTCTATCCAAAGACAACCTGCACGGATGGTAATATTGATGGGGATGGCATTTTACCCCATTTTGATTTAGACAGTGATGGCGATGGCTGCTCCGATGCTTATGAATCTGCGGCAACTGCCAATATATCAAATAACTATCAATTTCCTGATGTAGATACAAATAATGATGGATTGGTAGATAATGTTGATCCGGATGGGGATGGAATTGTAAACTATTCGTCCTCCTATGTTTCTTATGCTATTAACAATACAATCAAAGCGTGTTCAGATACTGATGGTGATGGGGTTAATGATTCTATCGATGTTGATGACGATAATGATGGAGTATTGGATATAAATGAAGGACTGGTCTGCAAAGGGCTGGTTGATATGGGAACTTCCGGTTTTGCTTTGCAGCCTTATACGGATTATACCGTGGAAACAGGAAATTGTAATTTTGGAAGTGCCTGTTCTGTGATAGCCTACTATAAATTGGGTGATGCAGGTTGTACCGCAGTTAATAGCGCAACAAACTTACCAAGCGGTTATGGAAATGGTTCTACGATATTGGGAACTAATTTCGAATGTACTACAACAGCAAAAGCTATTGTAAAATTTTCTAATGTAAGTGTTGTGCAGGGGCAAATATATACATTTAAAATTCCATTTTTATACTTTGGTCAGAATGCTCCTTCTACAACGCTTTATATTAATGGTGTTGCTCAGCAAACTCTTAGTTTGGTTGCCGATGGTACACAATGGAAAACTTTTGAATTTACTTTCACGGCACCTTCCAGCACTATTTCTATAGAATTAAAAGCGGCTTCCACTTCTGTTACCGGCAACAGTACAGACGGAGCATTTTTATTACCTACGTTGYAAAATATAAATTCGGGCAGTGCCTGCACGTATGCTTTTACAGATACAGATAATGACGGCATTTCCAATCACTTAGATCTAGATAGTGATGGTGACGGTTGTCCTGATGCAGTAGAGACAGGCGTTTCAAATAATGTGGGTGCTTCGGGGTCTATGTCTGCCAGTGGCGGTGCAATTTATTCAGGGGGTATTGCCTCAGGAACAGCAAATGCTTATGTGGGTAATGGAACTCCTTCTCAATACGGTGCTAACGGATTCTTTAACAATATAGAAACAAGTCCTGAAAGTAGCACTTATAATGGTACTTACACTTATCAATATGCTATTGCAAAAAATTACAGCATTTGCGCCAACAGAGATGGTGATAGTCTTCCCGATCTGACTGATATTGATGATGACAATGACGGGATCCCGGATGCTGATGAAAGTCCTTCTTGTTTTTATACCGCAGCAGAATTAAAAGCAGCCGGAGATTACACTACAGATTTTGCATTTATTGCTGGAAACCAGTCTTCTCTGTCGGTAGTATATGACAACAATACAACTACCTATGTAGGATTAGCTGCCAATGCTAACAATGCAGGAAAAAATCTTATTGAATATTCCGTTCCAGGTGGTAATAAGATTGTTTTAACTACAATGACGATCCAGATCGGAATAAATAATGCATTTCCGGCCAGTAGCTTTCAGCTGGAAGGTTATGATGGGACAAATTGGGTAGCCTTATCTGCAGCTCAGGCAATGAGTACTGCAAATACAACTTATACATTTACAAACACCTTGCATCCTACAATTGGTTATTTGAAATTCAGGATAAGAGGCTTGTCAGGTTCTACAACCAGTGGAGTAAGGTTGCACGAAGTTAATTTTAATTCTAGTACTTTTAATGCAAGCTTATATCCAAAGGCAAGCTGCAGTACAGACACAGATAATGATGGTATTCTTAATCATCACGATCTTGATAGCGACGGTGATGGCTGTAGCGATAGTGTTGAGGCTGGAAATACAGCATTTACCAGCAACAATATCACAACATTCAATACAGGTACAGATGCCAATAACAACGGATTGCTTGACCAGTTTGAAAACGGGACAACAGGTACGATCAATTATACCTCAACCTACAATTTATATGCTACTAATGCAGCTGTTAGTGTATGTGCAGATACAGATGGTGATGGTATAAGAGATATTATTGATATTGATGACGACAATGACGGAATAACAGATGTAATAGAAAATGGTTCGTGTACTTCATTACTGGAAGGTGTTGTAGATGGTTCGTTTGAGAGTGCTGCTGGTGTTGCGTGGGAAGAAAGTACGAATACAGGCAGTCTTAATTCTACACTGGGCCCTACAGGATGGACGCCCACAAACAGTCCTGATACATGGAAAGGAGGATTCTCTTTGAATGGAGTAGGAAATTGGGGTGGAGCGATGAATGGTGTGCCACCAACCCCTGATGGCAATATATTTGCCGCTATTTATAATGGTTTTCTTAATGAAGCTATAAGTACAGAAGTACCCGTATCAAAAGGCGTACAAGTTGGTGAAACCTACTTTTTTGAATTTAACCAGATTTTTGGAGGAGTAAATGGTGTAACAACCGTTGGGCGGCAAGCTCAGCTCAGATTTACTATCGATGGTGTTGTTTACCTCTCTAGTATGATGACTTATAACGGCAACAATGTTAAGAGCTGGGAAAAATCAAAAATATCTTTTGTAGCTACATCTACAAGCCCAAATATAACTATAGATGTGCTGGCAGGTGGAGATGGAAATTATTTGGGAATAGATGGAATAATCTTATATAAGGAAAACACACAAGGCTGTGCTGGTGTTCCAAGAGATACTGATGGAGATGGAGTTCCAAACTATTTGGATCTTGACAGCGATGGCGATGGCTGTTCAGATTTAGCAGAATCTAATGTAAGCCCTGCAACAGATGTGAGTACACCGTCTTCTACTACCAATAATAACGGAACAAGCTATGGGATTGCAGCTGATAAGCTCATAGGAAGCCAATTGAGCCCGGCAGGAACAGATACCAACAATGACGGTCTTAATGACAGCGTAGATCCTGACCTGAATGGACAGACCAATTATATCTCAACCTATAATATTTATGCTGTTGACGGAACATCAAATGTTTGTGCAGATGATGATGGTGATGGCATTAGCGACCTTATCGAAGATATTGACGATGATAATGACGGTATTCCGGATGCTGTGGAATCACCTACATGTTTCTATACAGAAGCAGAAAGCAATGCAGCTCTTACAATTACATCGCAATTTATAAGTCCAGATAATACCGAATTGGATAGTGATATGCAGCTATTGCATGACGGATCTACCGCAGCTACATTTAACTTTAATGCATACAGTGCAGCACAAAACCCTACAGGAAGCAATTTATTTACAATAAAATACCCTACACCGGTTAAGATTTCCAGTATTACGGTTTCTGATGATATCAGCAGTACTTCCGGTGCTAATGCAGTGGTGGTAGGTTCAAATGATGGTATTAACTGGTCGACACCATTGACGAATACTCCTGTTGTTATTACTACAACACCGATTGTATTTACTATAAATCCGTCACCGGCTTATTTGTATTACAGAATACAGACAGGAAGTGTACCGGGAGCTTTAGCAACAACCAATACAATAGGTGAGATAACGGTAGCTTTAACCAATTATATTGCATCTTATCACCCTAAAGCCAATTGCTTTGTAGATACGGATGGCGACGGTATTCCCAACAGGTTAGATTTGGATAGCGACGGTGATGGCTGTAGTGACGCCTACGAAGGTGGAGCTACTACAAATACTACTCCAAATTATGAATTTACAGGTGCTATGGGAACCAATGGTCTGGAAGATTCTTTAGAAACTTCTGTAGATTCCGGCGCAGTAAACTATACTGCTACCTACAGCCTGTATGCATTGAGTAGTACGTTGAACCTTTGTACTGACACAGATGGAGATGGCGTTGGAGACCTTATTGATATAGATGATGATAATGATGGGGTATTGGATGCAGCTGAAATTTCATGTACGGTATCCACTACCGCTAAAACGGGGATCATTGTAATCAAACCTGCCACCATAAACTATATCTTTGATGGTACACAAACTTTAGCTAATCTGGTAGATGGTGTGGATGCTAACGATTATATTATCCGTACCCCAACAGGAACATTAACTAACAGCGAATGGTTTAGAATTGAATTACCTACAGCAAAAGTACTGACCTATTGGGAGGTTGGGCATTATAGTGGACAATCATTATTTACTACAACATCAATCTATAAAGTTCAAGGAAGTAATGATGGAGTTAGCTGGAATGATGTCACCGGTACTTTAACGTATTCAAATACACAAAGTGGTTTGTCATCTCAACCAGACTCTAATATTGCAGAATTTCCCAACAATAATATTGCATATAAATATTATAGATATTTCGGATTAGGAACTGCCTCAAGTCAAGGCACTTGGGCAACCGAGTTTTATTTTAAGGAAAAAAATTGTATTGAACTAGATACCGATGGTGATGGAATTCCTAATCGTTTAGATTTAGACAGTGATGGCGATGGTTGTCCGGATGCTGTAGAATCTGGAATTTCTACAAATGTAAGTGCTTCAGGATCTATGTCTGCAAGCGGTGGTGCTATCTATTCCGGAGGTATAGCTTCCGGTACAGCTAATGCTTATGTTGGCAATGGTACACCATCTCAGTATGGCGCAAACGGCTATTTTAATGGTATTGAAACATCTTCAGAAAGTGGTGTTTATAATGGAACTTCCACCTATACTCAATATGCATTAGCTAATAATTTAAGTATTTGTGCCCAAACAGATACTGATGGTATTAATGATATAACAGATATAGATGATGATAACGATGGTATTCTGGATGCCGTGGAAAGCCCGGCTTGTTTCTATACCTCCGCCGAAGTTGCCATACCAAAAACTGTCACCACGCAAATTGTAAGCACAGGTACAATTGCTAATGTTTATGATAATAATGTTGCTACAACATTTGCCTTTACCAATGGTTCTACCAAAGCAAACTTAACGGTTTTTGAAATTACACCGCCTTCTTCTATAAAAGCAAGTGCTTTATATATTCGTTATAGTACTGCTACAGCCAACGCGTTGGGTACAACGGCCAACTCTGTAAATGTTGAGGGATGGAATGGTACTTCCTGGACTATTTTGCAGACCTATACACCTGCAGCAGCCGCATCCAATGTTCAGAGCTTTGCTATCCCGGCTGCTTCGCAAACTGCTTATAGTAAATATAGATTGCAAGGATTATCAGGTACTGTAAGTAATGCTGTTATTACAGAAATAGGTTTAACGGCGTCGTCTGATTACATTCCTTCTGCTCATCCTAAACCAACGTGTGCAAATGATACAGACGGAGATGGCATATTCAACCATCAAGATACAGATTCAGATAATGATGGCTGTTCTGATGCATTTGAATCCGGAACGGCTGCGTACAGTACTGGTAATGGCGGAACGGTAAGCTCAGGAACTTTAGATAATCCTTCCAATACCATTTCACCTAATGCTACGGTAGGGTCTAATGCTCCTTCAGATTACGGAGCGAATGGATTCTATAATATTCTGGAAACTTCAGAGAATGGTGTTTATCTGGGAACTTATACCTATGCTAATGCAATAAACAATGCGATTGCTAATTGTATCCAGGCATGTTACAGACCTGCCGTTGTAGCAGGGACAGCTTTAGACACTAGACAGGGCATCACTTCCTTACAAAGAGCAGGTTCAGATAATGACAACTGGCCAATGGTAAGAAAAGGAGCATGGACGGCTTTGGAATCTAAAACCAAAGGATTTGTACCTAAC
>NZ_JBFRGA010000023.1:0-33900 GCF_052115105.1 Chryseobacterium sp. 2TAF14 | reverse complement strand
GCTTTTTGTAAAGTATATTGTCCTTCAGTTTTTGTATCGTTTAAGAGTTTCCAATTTATTTTATCAGTAGATTTTAACGAGAAAAAATCATTCAGCAGGATAATTGAGGTATTTTCAAAAGAGTTCTTTTTTCTGATAAGAGCAGGAAGATGATCGTCCCATCTTGATCTATTCTGATCTCGAATAATATTTAAAGAATCTGTTTCGGCGTATGAGTAAGGATAAAATTTAACATCATCAGGATTCACATCAAGGATCATATTTTCTGCAGAAAAATCTTTTGCGGTTGAATCTAATTTATATTGAAACTGATAGATAAACCGATGCGTTTGTGCCGATAAAAACAGGGGAAATAAAAGTAAAATGAGTGTTTTCATATTTAATTTTAATCAAAAATATCAATAATGGTTGAATTAATTAAAATTATGTTTGAATATTTTGTGTGTAATTAAAATTCATAAATTAAATTCAAATAAGTTTATTTTTTATATTTAACATTAGGTTTCGCTCCTCCGCAGCTATATTGTCTATTCAAATTCAGGCTAAATAAAACTCTAACAAAAACACAAAATCTTAATTTTTATGTCAAAATATTTTTAATAATCTATAAATTGACAGTTATTTTATTTAAGATTGATTTAAAAACAAAAAATCCCTCTTCTTTCGAAAAGGGATTTATATTTAAGGTGTTGCTTTAAAACTTCCGTCTTCAAGCAAATTTATCACACTTTAATTTCTACGTCAACTCCTGAAGGAAGTTCTAATTTCATTAGAGCATCAACAGTTTTAGAAGAAGAAGAGTAGATATCCATTAGTCTCTTGTGAGCTGATAATTGGAACTGCTCTCTTGCTTTCTTGTTTACGTGCGGAGATCTCAACACTGTGAAGATTCTCTTGTTCGTTGGCAATGGAATTGGACCGTTTACAACAGCACCAGTAGCCTTTACCGTTTTTACGATTTTCTCAGCAGACTTGTCTACCAAGTTGTAATCGTAAGATTTTAGTTTTATTCTGATTCTTTGTGACATTTCTTGTACTTTAAAAATTAACCTTTTGCTTTAGCGATGATATCGTCAGCAACGTTTTGAGGAGTAGCTTGGTATTTCTCTAATTCCATAGAAGAAGTAGCTCTTCCTGATGAAAGTGTTCTTAGAGTCGTAACATATCCAAACATTTCAGAAAGTGGAACTGAACCTTTGATTACAACAGCACCGTTCTTTTCTTCCTGACCACTGATAGTACCTCTTCTCTTGTTAAGGTCACCAATGATGTTACCCATATATTCTTCCGGAGTTACAACCTCCAATTTCATAATAGGCTCCATAATTACCGGTTTAGCAGCACGTCCCGCTTCTTTGAATCCTAATTTTGCAGCCATTTCGAAAGAAAGAGCATCAGAATCCACCGCGTGGAAAGATCCATCTTTAAGAGTAACTTTAATACCTTCAACTTCGAAACCAGCCAAAGGACCGTTCTTCATTGCAGCTTTAAATCCTTTTTCAATTGCAGGAACAAATTCTCTAGGAACGTTACCACCTTTGATCTCATTGATGAATTCTAAACCAACTTTACCTTCGTCTGCAGGTCCTAGTTCAAATACAATATCAGCAAATTTACCTTTACCACCAGATTGTTTTTTGTAAACTTCTCTGTGTTGAGCAACTTTTGTTAAGTTTTCTTTGTATTCTACCTGAGGTTGTCCTTGGTTTACTTCAACCTTGAACTCTCTCTTCATACGGTCAACAATGATATCTAAGTGAAGCTCACCCATACCAGAAATGATCGTTTGTCCAGAAGCCTCGTCAGTTCTTACTGTAAACGTAGGATCTTCTTCAGCCAATTTAGCTAGAGCGTTACCCATTTTATCCTGGTCAGCTTTAGTTTTAGGCTCAACAGCGATACCAATTACCGGATCAGGGAAAACCATCGATTCTAGAACGATTGGGTTTTTCTCGTCACACATTGTATCACCAGTTTTGATAGATTTGAAACCTACAGCAGCACCAATATCACCAGCTTCAATATATTCTACCGGGTTTTGCTTGTTAGCGTGCATCTGATAGATTCTTGAGATTCTTTCTTTATCTCCTGAACGAGTGTTCAAGATATAAGAACCTGCATCTAATCTTCCTGAGTATGCTCTGAAGAATGCTAATCTTCCCACGAATGGGTCAGTAGCAATCTTAAATGCTAATGCAGAGAAAGGTTCATCTACAGAAGGTTTTCTTGTGATTTCAGCGTCCGTTCTTGGGTCAGTACCTTTGATATCATCTTTATCCAATGGAGAAGGCAAGTATTTACATACTGCATCCAACATAAACTGTACTCCTTTATTCTTAAATGAAGAACCACAAGTCATTGGGATAATAGATAAATCGATAGTAGCAGCTCTCAATGCATTATTGATTTCTTCTTCTGTAATTGAATCCGGATCTTCGAAGAATTTCTCCATCAAAGTTTCGTCATATTCAGAAACAGCTTCTACTAATTTCTCTCTGTATTCAAGAACTTCATCCTTCATATCTTCCGGAATTGGAACTACCTCGAAAGTAGCACCTTGTCCAGCTTCATCCCAGATGATCGCTCTGTTTTTAATTAAGTCTACAACACCTTTGAAATCTTCTTCAGCACCGATTGGTAAAACGATTGGAACTGCATTAGATCCTAACATATCTTTAACCTGATTTACCACGTTAAGGAAGTCAGCACCTTGTCTGTCCATTTTGTTTACGAATCCCATTCTAGCAACTTTGTAGTTGTCAGCAAGTCTCCAGTTTGTTTCAGACTGAGGCTCTACTCCATCTACTGCAGAGAATAAGAATACCAATCCATCTAATACTCTCAAAGATCTGTTCACCTCTACTGTGAAGTCAACGTGTCCCGGTGTATCGATAATGTTGAAGTGGTAAGGTTTAGTTTCTGGCAAAGCTTTACCTTGATCTGTTGGAAAGTTCCAAGAACAAGTAGTCGCAGCAGAAGTAATGGTAATACCTCTTTCCGCTTCCTGCTCCATCCAGTCCATTGTAGAAGCACCATCGTGAACTTCTCCAATTTTGTGGTTTACACCTGTATAGAATAAAATTCTTTCTGTAGTGGTAGTTTTACCTGCATCAATGTGCGCAGCAATACCAATATTTCTTGTAAATTTAAGATCTCTACCCATTTCAGATTAGAATTTAAAGTGTGAAAACGCTTTGTTAGCTTCCGCCATTTTGTGAGTATCAGTTTTCTTTTTGAAAGCAGCACCTTCTTCTCTAGAAGCTGCTACAACTTCGTTAGCCAATTTCAAAGCCATAGACTTATCATTTCTCTTTTTAGAGTAGCTAATTAACCATTTCATAGCCATAGAAATTTTTCTATCAGCTCTGATTGGCATTGGGATCTGGAAGTTTGCTCCACCTACTCTTCTAGAACGTACTTCTACGTGAGGCATAACGTTAGTTAATGCATCTTTCCAGATTTCTAATGAAGTTTTTTCAGTATCTCCTTTTTTAGTTTCTACGATATCCAATGCATCATAGAATATTTTGAATGCAATTGACTTCTTACCGTCAAGCATCAAGTTGTTTACGAATCTAGTTACCAATTGATCATTAAACTTTGGATCTGGTAACAACGGTCTTTTTTTCGCTTTTGTCTTTCTCATTGTTTCTGTACCTTATTTAATGATTATTTTTTCTTCCCTTTTGCAGGTGCTGCAGCAGCTTGTCCTGGTTTAGGTCTCTTAGCTCCGTACTTAGATCTTCTTTGTGTTCTTCCGTTTACTCCAGCAGTATCCAACGCACCTCTTACGATGTGGTATCTAACTCCTGGTAAATCTTTTACTCTCCCCCCGCGTACCAATACTATCGAGTGCTCTTGAAGATTATGTCCTTCACCTGGGATATAGGCGTTAACTTCTTTACCGTTTGAAAGTCTTACCCTTGCAACTTTTCTAAGTGCAGAGTTAGGTTTCTTAGGAGTGGTAGTATATACTCTCGTACATACACCTCGTCTTTGTGGACAAGAATCAAGGGCAGCCGATTTACTCTTCTTGGTAAGTGCGACTCTTCCTTTTCTAACTAATTGTTGAATAGTAGGCATTTAATTGCTTTTATTTTAGGGTGCAAAAGTAATAATAATTTTTTAATCCACAAGCAGTTGCAAATAAATTATTTGCATACTTAAAAATTAATTAACAAGAACTTACATTTTATTCCATCAAAGTATTTTGATTTTTTAATCCTTCTCAAATTTTATTTCTGAAGTATACAAAACTTTAGATTTATCTTTTATCGTATCATTCAAAAGCCATTTGATTTTTGGATTCAGAGTGCCAATAATATTTTCTTTAAGACTTCCTATTTGCTTATTTGTATGCTTGTATTGGAAAGATTTATTTATAAAAAGAAGATGGTATGTTGTAATTGTTTCGATATGCCTTTCATTATTATAAAGATATTTTCTGTCTGCAAACTGAGACATTTGCGGCTCTATTATTTTTTTATTTTTTAAAAAATTATCTGCATCCTTCAAATTATAAGCCGTAAGAAACACAAAAAAGAAACAACAGATTCTCCATAACCATTTATCTGAACTAACATTTTTAAAATATAAAATAAGAAAGGAGAAAAACAGGCAAATATTTGCTGCAGCCATCATTCTTACATTCATTTCTTCTATCTGCTGAAACCAGCCGGAAATCAGTAACGCCACAGCATAAACCGAAGCCATACACCATAACACGATATGGAAGTTGTAAGAAGAATCGTTTTTTGCTTTTTTAAAAAATTTAATTAGATAAATAATAATCCCGATATCAATCAAAAGCACTAAAAACTGAAAAGCAATACTCGCAAAACTCAATGAAGCTGGCTTTATTCCTATAAAAGGATCTACCACATTCACAACCCCCAAAATACTCCTTAATATAAATATTGGTAAATTTCCCATCGCAGAACCTCTTAAATTCTCACCGGTGAAACTTCCAAAATTCAGATAATTAAAAAGCAGATAAGACGCAATTCCTAATCCTGACAAAAACACAAACAACAAATATGGCTTAAACCAGGTAGCTTTTTTTAATTTAAAAAACATCAAAAAGAAGAAAAACACAACAGATGCATAGATATAAATCCCAGAATACCTTACTGTAAACATACATACTAAAATTACCGAAGAAAATATGGCATTTTGAAACCCTTTGCTTTTTTCTGAAAACATCAGGTGCAAAAAATAGAAAAGAAAATACAGCAAAAAAATAAACGGTCCTTCAGACATTGCCTGAAGAAATACGAACAGACAAGTTTTACCTGTAAACAGCAAAACAGTTTCCCTGAAATAAAATTTTTTAAAATAGGAAAAGCTTAAAATCACTACCACAAAAAGAGTACTCAAAATTTTTGAGGCCCAAAACCAATCCTGCGTGATATTATACATTAATCTTAGTAATACAGGATACCCTAAAGGAAAAAGATC
The DNA here is from genome assembly GCF_052115105.1 of Chryseobacterium sp. 2TAF14. NCBI lineage: Bacteria > Pseudomonadati > Bacteroidota > Flavobacteriia > Flavobacteriales > Weeksellaceae > Chryseobacterium > Chryseobacterium sp. 2TAF14. The sequence goes on along the minus strand of NZ_JBFRGA010000023.1, from coordinate 28,443 downwards.
TGTTTCGGGATGTGGCAAATCTACTGCAATCCCAAAATAAGAAAGACTATCTGCACCAATACCTCCATTTGAGAAGAAAAAAGGTTGCAAAAAATAGACAATCACTATTATTACAGCCAGTACCTTATACTTAAACATCACTTCTTTACTAATTTTTCACAATATTAAGAAATCTAATTCATACCGTTTTTAAAAATTTGTTAATAGCCAACATCAATCACAAAAAGAAGAGTTTCGGCACAATATTTCCTGCATTAGAAATATCAAAAAATAAACTTATGAAAAACGCAAACATTATCGGTTTAAAAGAAGCCGACTGCCAAAACATTTCAGAAAAGCTGAATATCTTACTTGCTAATTACTCCGTGTTTTATCAAAACACAAGAGGCTCTCACTGGAATATTAAGGGAGAGCAATTTTTCACGTTACACCCAAAATTCGAAGAGCTTTACAACAGCTTAGTTTTAAAAATAGATGAAATTGCAGAACGTATATTAACATTAGGCGCAACTCCGGCGCACAATTATTCAGAATACCTTCAGGTTTCTACCATTAAGGAAAGTAAAGAAGTAAGCGACGGTAACAAAAGTGTTGAAATTATTTTAAATTCTTTTAAAGTTGTTATCGATTTACAGAGAGAGCTTTTAGATATTACCGAAAAAGCGGGAGATGAAGGAACAAACTCCCAAATGAGCGACTATATTACAGAACAGGAAAAAGAAGTATGGATGTACAATTCTTATCTTGGGAAATAATACCACACCAAAAAATTTACATTATTGCAAAAATCGTCTTACATTTAGACGATTTTTATTTTTAAATATTTAAATTTGTGTTAAAATTACACAATATGCAAAACATACACTTAAACTCGATTCTCGACAACGATTTCTATAAAATCACCATGCAAAATGCAGTGGTAAAATTGTTCCCAAGTCAAATTGTAAAATACGAATTCATCAACCGTGGAAAACATCATTTCCCTGAAGGTTTTGATCATGCATTGAGAGAAATCGTCAATAAAATGGCAGAACTGAAACTCACGAAAGATGAAAAAAAGTTTTTAGCTAAAACCTGTCCTTATTTAGATCTACCATACTTAGATTTTCTTGAAGGTTATCATTATGATCCATCCGAAGTGAAAATCGTACAAACCGGAAACGACCTTTCGGTAACTGTTGAAGGACTTTGGTACAGAACGATTCTTTGGGAAGTTCCATTATTAGCTTTAATTAGCGAGCTGCATTACGAAATGAATCATATGGAAAGAGATTCAAACGAAACAGTAATGGCAAAAACCTTAGAGAAAGCAGATTCATTAAATAAATTAGGCGTAACCTTTGCTGAATTTGGGACCAGAAGAAGACATTCACATAAAGTACAGAATCTTGTGATGGAAGCTTTGACACAGAAAAAAGACTCTACATTTATCGGAAGCTCAAATGTACATTTCGCAATGAAATATAACGTAAAACCAATCGGAACACACGCTCACGAATGGTTTATGTTTCACGGAGCCGAGTTTGGATTTAAAATGGCAAACGAATTAGCGCTTGAACATTGGGTTGATGTCTATCGCGGAGATTTGGGAGTTGCCCTTTCAGACACGTATACAACCGATGTTTTCTTCCAGCAGTTTGACAAGAAATTCGCAAAACTTTTTGACGGAGTTCGTCATGACAGCGGCGATCCTTTAGAATTTGCAGACAAAACGATTGCCCATTATCGACGTCACGGAATTAATCCTTTATTTAAATACATCATTTTCTCCGATGCTTTAAACCTTGAAAAAGTAGAAGAAATCACCAATTACTGTAAAGGAAAAATCGGTGTTTCATTCGGAATCGGAACAAACCTTACCAATGATGTAGGTTTAAAGCCGATGAATATTGTAATGAAATTAATCGGCGTACAGGCTCCCAATAAAGAGTGGATCCCAACCGTAAAACTTTCCGATGAAAAAGGAAAATATACAGGCGACCAAAAAATGATCGAGCTTGCAAAAGAATTTTTAAGAATTACAGATTAGATTTCAGATATTAGATGTTAGATTTCAGATGTTAGATTTCAGATATTAGATTTCAGATAAAAGATTTAAAAATATATATGCTATGAAACTAAAAATTTATTTATCATTTAGCATTTTAGCGGGAGTTCTATGTTTTGCTCAAGAGAAAAAGACTGAGAAGCTCAAATTCAATCAAGAATTAGCGACATCTCTTGGTGCAGACAAATACGGAATGAAAGCTTACACTATCGTCATGCTCACAACCGGATCTGCAAAAATTGACGATAAAGAGAAAAAAGCAGAACTCATGAAAGGTCACATGACCAACATCGGAAAACTGGCAGACGAAGGAAAAATTGTTGTTGCCGGTCCGTTCTTAGAGAAAAATAAAGAAAATTACAGAGGAATGTTCATTTTCAATACAAAATCTAAAGAAGAAGCCGAATCCTGGGTAAAAACCGATCCCGCTGTCGCAGCCGGAATTTTCAGTTACGAAATATTTTCGTGGTATGGTTCTGCAGCTTTGCCTTTGTATCTGAAGCATCATGATGAGATTGCGAATGAAAATCCTTAACGTCGTCTCGCAAGTCGTGCTTTTTTATTTTTAATTATTCAACAATAAGGTTTCCCGTAAAGAAAATCTTTTTTTGTTTTTGTAATTTTGATACATGGAAATCACTTATCTCATCATAGGATGTTTTGCCGGAGCGATTATCGGCGCTGTTTTAATTTATTTTATGTTGAAATCATCAATGGTTTCAAGAAATTCTTATGATGAACTGAATCAGCTCAGCATTAAATCAAAAGCAGATTTAGAAAATTTAAACCTGAAAATTCAGGATTTAGAAAAAATTATCAGAGATGAAAAAGAGCTCAACCTTCAGCAATCTGATCTTCTCAATGATTTAAAAGGTGAGTTTGCAAAAGTTTCTGCTGAAAACACCTTTCTGAAAGCGCAAAAAGAAGAATTTAAAAAAATTCAGGAAGAAGGAAAAGTACAGTTTGAAAATTTAGCGAATAAAATTTTAGAAGAAAAAACAGAGAAATTTACAGCGCAAAATCAATTAAATTTAACAAACCTTCTGAATCCGCTTCAGGAAAAAATCAACAATTTTGAGAAAAAAGTTGAGACCACTCACAAAGAAAGCATCGATTATCACGCTGCTTTACGAGAACAAATCATCGGATTAAAAGATTTAAATGCTCAAATGAGTAAAGAAACTTTAAATTTAACAAAAGCTCTGAAAGGCGACAGCAAGATTCAGGGAAATTGGGGCGAGTTGGTGTTGGAAAGAGTTTTGGAAAAATCCGGTCTTGAAAAAGGAAGGGAATACGAAATACAAAAAAGTCATTTAACAGACGAAGGAAACCGTGTTCAGCCCGATGTAATCATTAATCTTCCGGACGGAAAAAAAATGATCGTCGACTCCAAAGTTTCTTTGGTAGCCTACGAAAAATACGTGAATGAAGAAAATGATTCAGAAAAAAACCAGTTTTTAAGGGAGCATGTGATTTCCTTAAAAAGACACATCGAGCAATTAGGCACAAAAAATTATCACAATCTGTATGAAATGGAAAGCCCTGATTTTGTCTTACTTTTTGTTCCGATAGAACCGGCTTTTGCCATTGCTCTCAACGACGACAATCAATTGTACAATAAAGCTTTCGAAAAAAATATTGTTATTGTTACCCCTTCTACATTGTTGGCGACATTAAGGACGATTGACAGCATGTGGACGAATCAGAAACAACAAAACAATGCGATAGAAATTGCACGTCAAGCCGGAGCTTTGTATGATAAGTTTGAAGGCTTTGTCGGTAATCTCGTTAAAGTAGGCCGCAAAATGGAAGAAGCAAAGTCTGAATATGAAGGGGCGATGAATAAGCTAATCGACGGAAGAGGAAACCTCGTCACCTCTGCACAGAAACTAAAAATAATGGGTGCAAAAGCAGCAAAATCGCTTCCTGACAATTTGGTAGTTAGAGCGAAAGCCAATGAAGAAATTTCCGAATTGAATTCTGAAGATTTTGCGAATCATTCTGAAATTCCTTTCGATAATTCTAAAGAATAAAACAATCTTTTTAATAAATTACAACCTTGCTTCCATGAACCGAGGTTTTTCTTTTTATAAGACAATCTTAAAAATAATTTTACATAATTTTGCGGAATGTTAATAGAAAGTTTCCAAAACGAAAAGATAAAACACATTACCAAACTTCTTACAGACAACCGTTTTCGTAAAAAATCGGGAGTTTTTGCAGTAGAAGGACAACAGGAAAACGAAAGAGCCCAAAAATATTGTTTTGAAGCTGTAGAGTTTTACATTTGTGAAACTATTTTTAAAGGAATTACTCCTAAAGAAAAGATCCATTTGGTAAGCGATAAAGTGTATGACAAAATTGCTTATCGTGGAAGTTCGGAAGGCATTATCGGTGTTTATAAAACCAAAGAATCAGATTTAAATTCTTTTAAACCAAAAGATAATTCAACCGTCATCATTGTTGAAGGAGTCGAGAAACCCGGAAATTTGGGTGCAATTTTAAGAAGCTGCGAAGCTTTCGGAATCGATGCACTTATTGTTGCAGACGGAAAAACAGATTTTTATAATCCTAATGTAATTCGCTCAAGTGTTGGTTGCCTTTTCGGAATGGAAGTTTTTCAGGCTGATAATATTGATGTTTTTGAATTTTTGCAGAACAATAATTTCAACATCTATACAACGATTATGGATGAGACTTCCAAAAATATGTTTGAGCGGGATTTCACAAAACGATCTGCTGTTTTATTTGGTACAGAGCATTCAGGATTGAGTAATTTCTGGAATGGGAAAGGTCAGAATACATTAATACCGATGACAGGAAGCATAGATTCATTAAATCTGAGCAATGCTGTAGCAATTACATGTTATGAAACTTTAAGACAGAAAAAATCTTAAATTATAAAGCATAAAAAAAACCGTCTCGCTGAGCGAAACGGTTCTTTTATTTTCCAGTCGTAACTGATTAGTGAGCAACTTTAGCTGAATCAGACTTAGCTTCAACGCTGTCTTTCTTCATATCAGCAGCAGCTTTAGTAGAATCAACAGCAACGTTAGCTGAAGAATCGATAGCGTTCTGAGCTGAATCAGCGTTAGCTTCAATTGAATCGTTTCCAGTTGTAGCTTCACCTTTCTTACAAGCAACTAAAGAGATAGCAGCGATAGCAGCTACGAATAATGACTTTTTCATAATAAATTAAATTTAATTTTGTTAATATTGTTTTTTAAATCTTTTTCTCTGTTCGGTTATTTGAACAAGACAAAGGTATAGCAGATGTAAAATTTGTTTATGAAAAATAATTGTAATAACTTTGTAAAATCGTTTTACAAACAACAAATACTGATAATCAACAATTTAACTACTTTTTTATAAAGTGACAGATTTAGACCTCTTACATTTTGAGCAGCTGAAAAGGGACGTTCAAGCTCAATATTTGAAAGAATACACTCCTTCTTATGATGAAATATCTAAGTGGAAGGGTATAGATATTATATATTTCCAGGAAGATCTAAGGAAAAAGGCCAAAGGAAACATCAGTGAAAAATCTTTTTACACCTATTTTAAATCTTCCCCGGTTTTAAAATTACCTCGTATTGACATGCTTAATTTATTGAGTATTTATGCAGGTTACGACTCTTGGTACGACTTTAAAAAGAACCATCTTTTCGCAGGGGAATTACTTACTGATGAAAAAGATCTGAGTGAAGATGAAGCGAAAGAATTAGAAAAAACCATTTCAACTGCATTAAACTTACCTAAAACTGAAGATCAGCCTAAAAAAATAGATTTCACCAGTGAGGAAAATGTCGATTTACAAAAAAACAATACTGAAAATCAATTAATTGAACAAAAACAATCTCTTACAGAAGTTTCCAAAACAGAAGAAATAAAACCATTAAAAAAGAGCTATCAAAAAACAGCATGGATTGCCACAGCGTCAGTTTTTGTTATTTTATTAGGACTTTTAGGTTTTAAAGATGAAATTTTTCAAAAAACTTATACTTATCATTTTACTGATGCAGATAGAAATTTGGGCGTACAAAGCGATATTGAAATAAAAGTTATCAAAGAAAACGAATCTCCTATATTGTATAGAATAAAACCAGGAGAGCAATTTATATATCCGACAAAAGATAAAACGCTGAAAATGGAGATAAGCTCTACAGTTTATGAAGATCTTGAAGTTAACCGAAATCTTGAAAATGCCCCTGAAAAAGAGACCATCGAACTAAAACCTGATGATTATAAAATGGCACTTTATTATTTCTCTATAAAAGATATTAACGGAGAAAATTCTGAACAGCTCATCAGCCAGAAAAGAAAACAGCTGGAAAACCTCATCAGCAATTCTGCCACCATAACGCAGGTTTATGACAGTGACATTTACGGCCTGGAAACCTTAGACAAGCAGGATTACATCACTCTGGTAACAACACCTACCACTTCTCTAAAGAACCTAAACGTTATCGAAATGAAAAAAGATAAAGGAAAAATAGTATCTATCAAATTTAAAATTTCAAACCATGAAAACAATAAATAACTTTTTGTTTTTAACCATACTTCTTGGCGTTATCACGATTGCCTGTACAAAAAAAGAAGACAACAATAACATAAGTGATCTTGAAAAACTTAGAAACACCAATAATATCAGTGTAAAAATGGACAGTACTCAGGCAATCAACTCGATTACCTTACAAAAAGTACAGGATGTGCTTGATTTGTCTACTCTTTATCTTTCAGGAAATCAGAAAACAGAGATTGACTCGGCGATCTATTCTAAAATTGAAAAATATTTTCAAAAATCTGACTCTACCACTTTTCAGGGGCTTTTTAAAGAACTCGACAGTCTGAAAGTAAAAAGAGTAAAAGTAAGCAACATTAATGTTTTTAAGAAAATCAATGATAAAGACACCTTAGATTTTGCAAAATTTAATGTAGAATATATAGGTGACAAAAATAAATCGATTGGTAATTTTGAAAGAAGCGCACAATACACGCTTGTCTCTAAAGCCACAGAAAAAAATAAGGAATTTAAGTTTTATTTTATTAAATTTTATTCAGATATGCTGGAAAAAGACAGCACACCAGTTGGTGTAACAAGGTAATCTAAGGGAATATCATTTTCCCATACATCATCAATCATATGATCGGGATTAAAATAATTAACTCCGATTTTTTTTGAATTTTTAGAAATATTTTCAAAGAAATGATCATAAAAACCTTTTCCGTATCCTACTCTATTTCCATTAAAATCACAATAAAGTAATGGAGTAATAACAAAGTCAAAATTTAAAACACCTGAATCTTCATCAGAAACCGGCTCAGAAATCCCCCAATTATTAGTCTCAAATTGAGTATCAGAAAAAATTTCTACGGAAATTAATTTTGCGTCGACAATTTTAGGCACGAAAACTTTGATATTTCTGCTTAAAAAATAAGTAATGAAGATTTGAGTATTAATCTCTTTAAACTTTTCACTGGGAATGAAAATATGGATTTTCTGGTTAGAAAGCGGTTTAAAAAAATTAATAAAGTTTTCAAAAATCTGTTCCGACAAAAGGAAAACCTCATCTTGTGACAATTTTTTTCTTTTTTCAAGATATATTTTTCTGATTTCTGATTTTTTCATTTTCAAATTTATGAAAAACAGAGTTATATAGTGAAACAGTTATTAGTTATTAGTTATTAGTTATTAGTTATTAGTTATTTAGTTTATTAGTTTCTTTTGATAAAACTTGTGTAAAGTTTCCAGTATTTTTTAATGAAAGATGGCGCTCCTACGTAGCGCAACGAATTGTTATTATATATGTTCTACACAGATAAAATTCCTACGGAGTTTCCCAATTATGCTTTGTTTAAAAAAAAGGTTGCACTCCTACGGAGCGCAACCTTTATATCTTTATAAAATTTAAGAACAACTATCCCAAAATTTTATATATTTTATCAGATAAACGTACTCTGAACGGAAGTTCAAAAGTAATTTGATCACCTGTTTTTGCTGTTTTGCAAGAGCTTCCATCAACAAATATTTCAGTAAGCGTAATTTCCTGCTCACCAGTTGTAGGACCGGAAATTAAAATATTGTCACCTACTGAAACCTCATCATTTTCAATTAAAAACTGGGCAATTTTCGATTTTGTATAGTAATGTTCGGCTTTTCCAACCAATGTTTTTTTGACTGCAATTTTTTGACGAATGTTTTTAGCATCAACTTTTGCTAAAGGCTTATCAGGCAAATCACCAGATTTTTTAAAGGTTAAAACATCAGATTTTCCTTTTCTGAAAACCTTATTTCCAACCTGTAGCCCTTTTCTTAATGCTATTTGTTCTTCCACAGGCAAATGTATAATTTCCAGACATTCTGTAGAGCAGCAGTTTTCCATTGCAGCTTTGCAGTCATCACATTGTATAAACAGCAAATGACAAGCATCATTGGCACAATTGGTATGATTATCACAAGGTTTCCCGCATTGGTGGCACTGAGAAATAATATCGTCAGTAATTCTTTCTCCTAATCGATGGTCAAACACAAAGTTTTTACCAATAAATTTACTTTCAATATTTTCTTCTTTGATTTGACGGGTGTACTCAATAATTCCGCCCTCTAACTGGAAAACATTTTTAAAGCCCTGATGTTTGAAATAAGCGCTGGCTTTTTCACAACGAATTCCGCCGGTACAATACATCAAAAGATTTTTATCTTCTTTAAAATCCTGAAGCTGTTCGTTGATAATTGGCAGACTTTCTCTGAAATTTTCTACATCCGGAGTGATGGCTCCTTCAAAATGACCTACTTCACTTTCGTAATGATTTCTGAAATCTACAACAATTGTGTTGGGATCTTCAAGCATATTATTGAATTCCTGCGCTTTTAAGTGAATACCTTTATTAGTAACATCAAAAGTATCATCATTTAAACCATCAGCAACGATTTTATTTCTTACCTTAATCGTTAATTTCAAAAAAGAATGATTGTCTTGCTCTACTGCAACATTGAGACGAATGCCTTTCATGAAATCATAGACTTCAAGCGTATTTCGAAAATCTTCCAGCTGATCTGCGGGAATACTCATCTGAGCATTAATTCCTTCATGCGCAACATAAATACGGCCAAGTGCATCGAGTGCATTCCAGGCTATAAATAAATCGTCGCGAAATTTTTTGGGATTTTCAATTTTGGCATACGCATAGAAAGACAATGTAAGGCGTTGCTTACCGGCTTCATCAATAAGCTGAGCTCTTTCTTCTGCGCTTAAGGTGTTGTACAGTTGCATGCTATAAACAGTTTAAGTGAGAAAATTATTTTTGCAAAGATAAGATTTTCAATAAGTAAATCAAAGTGATAATGATCAGCCATGAAGCATAGCAAAAATGTCAGTATTTTTTTAATTAATTCTTAAGCTTTGTTAATAATGAGAACCAAATTATGACTTAAGGTATAAAATGACACAATTCTCGTTAAATTTTAGTTAAAACAGTAACACAGCATAGTAATTGCATACTTATTTAACATTAAATTTGTATTCAATAATATTATAATTAAAACAAAGAAGACATACAATGAAGAGTACTTTTAAAAAACTTTTACCATTTGCTGTAGTAGGGGTTCTCTCAGGAGCTACTACCGTTGGCGTACAACAATATTTAAGTCACGATTCTAATAACGGTGACCAATCTTATTTTACTAAATCTACCAATGCCTCTTTCGTAGGAATGAATACTGCGACAGTAGGTGACGATTTTGTAAAAGCATCTAAAATGACAGTTCCGGCTGTGGTAACGATCAAAAATTATCAGAACAGGGCATCGAGCAGAGCTTCTGAGCAGGATTTGTTTGATTTCTTTTTCGGTGATCCTTTCGGAGGAAAAGGTCAGCAAAGACAGCGACAGCAGCAGCAAACACCGGACAATATTCCTTCTGGTTTAGGATCGGGTGTAATTATTTCTCCTGATGGATACATTATCTCAAACAACCACGTTGTAGCGGGAGCCAATAAGCTTGAAGTTGTTTTAAGCAACAAAAAATCTTATATCGCAACTTTGGTGGGAACTGATCCAAATACTGATATTTCATTATTAAAAATCGAAGAAAAAGGATTGCCATTTTTAAATTTTGCTAATTCTGACAACGTTGAAGTTGGGCAGTGGGTTTTAGCAGTAGGTAACCCTCTTGGATTAAACTCTACCGTTACGGCAGGAATTATTTCTGCAAAAGGAAGAGGAATAGGAATTTTGAGCGGACAAGGAAAAGCAACAAACCCAATCGAAAGCTTCATACAAACCGATGCTGCAATTAATCCAGGAAACTCAGGAGGAGCATTAGTAAACGTAAATGGTGACTTAATCGGAATTAATTCTGCTATTTCATCTACCAACGGATATTATCAGGGTTACGGTTTTGCCGTTCCTTCTAATCTGGCAAGAAAGATCATTGAAGACATCAAGAAATTCGGTATTGTACAAAGAGGTTTCTTAGGAGTAAATTCTTTAGACTTATCTAATGATCAGCAGGTAGCTTATTATAATCAGGAAAAGAAAACTAATATAAAACCGGGTTCTGGAGTTTATATTATAGGACTTCCGGATAACAGCGGAGCACAAGATGCGGGACTGAGAATTGGTGATATCATTACTAAAATTGATGGTGTAGCGATTACAGATTTCGCAGATCTTTCTGTTGCTATCGGTAGCAAAAGACCGGGTGACAAAGTACAGGTAACCTACACAAGAAACGGAAAAGAGACAACAGCAACTGTTACGTTGAAAGATCAAAAAGGCGGTACTTCTGCAAGAACAAAAGCTGATCTGAGCGTAACTGAAAAAATAGGAGCCGAATTCCAAAGTTTAGATGAAAGAACAAAATCTTACTACGGTCTTACCAGCGGAATTGTTGCCAAAAATGTAGTAGAAGGAAGCGAAATGGCAAAAGCCGGAATCGTAGACAATTACATCATCACAGAGATCAATGGTAAACCGGTAAATTCTCAGAAAGATGTAGAAAACCTTTTAAATAAATTCTCCGGAACGGTTCAGATAAAATATATGGACGACTACGGCAGAAATTACACAAGAGGATTTAAAATGCCTTAGTAGAAATACATAATAAACAAAAACGCTGCAGACTTTAAAATCTGCAGCGTTTTTTTATGTCTTAAAAGATGATTATTTTTTATTCATTTTTTCAGCAATTCTTTTCTTTTTATTTCTTTCATAAATTACCTCTACGATCTTACCCCCCATCCATGCAAAAGGAAAAAAGACAAGGAAAATAGAAATTTTATAAAATGTAGGATGATAAGGAAGAATGATCACATCCAACATCGCAATAAAAAGCATGATGAAACCAATAAGAATTGCATAAGCTACTTTTGCATAYTTTACAATCATGGCGGTAACAACGCCTCCCACTGTGGTTCCTAATCCTGAGATAAAAAGCAGAAAGCCAAAAAAGGCATCATTATTTCTCATGCTTTCTAAAAATCTCTGCCAATGCTCAAATGGAGCAAATGCATCAAAGGTGACCCACTTCGGAAAAGCCCTTATACCAAGAGTGATAATAAGCCCTGCAATTACAAGACCTACCAAAACTGCAAATGTATTTCTTAAAAAATTCATTAATCCTGATGAGCAATCATAGAAATTTCAATGTCTACATTCTTAGGCAAGCAAGAAACCTGTACAGTTTCACGAGCCGGAAAGCTTTCAGCATCCAGATAAGATGCATAAATATCATTCATCACCGCAAAATCATCCATGCTTTTAAGGAAGATACTTGCTTTAACAACATTTTTAAACGTCATTCCTGCTTCAGTAAGAATTGCTTCAAGGTTTTTCATTACCTGATGCGTTTCTTTTTCAATTCCTTCTACCAGTTTACCCGTTGCAGGATCTACAGGAATCTGACCAGAGATATACAAAACTCCGTTGGCAAGATTTGCCTGAGAATAAGGACCGATAGCTGCAGGAGCATTCACTGTGTTGATTATTGTCTTCATATATAGATTTATTTACTTTAAAAAATCATACCAAACCGTGTTAATTGATTCACGATTTGATTATCGTTTTATTTGGGTGCAAAGATAAAATTTATATTGTAAAATCTGTTATGACTTTAGAAAGGTGCATTAGGCTGGGTAAAACTTCTGTCTTTGTACTTCAGCGCATCACTTAATATATTGGCTTTGATGCCGATAAAGAAATCATAAACTTTATACTGACCAAAAGGAACCCAGTTAAAATTAATGGTAAAACTACGCTGATCTCTTGAGAAACCGATTCTAGTGTAAGCCAATTCTTTAGTAACCATATCGTAATGCGTGCTTCCGTTAATGTTCCAGTATGGAGTAAGTTTTATACTTCCGTCAAGACCGATAGATGCCATTTTAGTAGCCGTTCTTGATAAATTTCTTGAGTATTGGTAATTGGCATTCACATTCAACGTCCAGGCCTGATCAAAATGGGCATAATTATCATCATCAAAGAAATAATTTTCGTTTCTTATCTCTCCTTTTTGCGAATAGGTTTTGGCGTAATCTTTTTTCTCACCAAACAATTCGCTGCTTAAAGGATAAGAAAGCTGTACATTGAAACCTTGAATACTAAACGATCCAAAATCTTCAGTTCTAATTCCGGTATCTGATCCCGGAGCAAACAAAATTTTATAAGGCTCAATCGTTAAACTCGTATTTACGCTTAATTTATTATCAAAGAAAGAAGACTGCCCGTTCACGGAAATAATTGACCAAGGATGGCTTTTCGCCGCAAAATTATAGTTTCCGCTCACATTTAAAGATTCGAAAATCTTCATTTTTTTCACGCCGGTAGAATCGCTTTTAGACCTTACTTTCATTTCGATATTGTTACCGATGTTATAGTTTAAAGCTCCCACCATTCCGGTTGTTGGAGATCCCACAATACCTCTGTCAAAAATAGAATATGGTGTCAAAGCTCCGTTGGCGTTATAATAATTCCTGAAATATCCAAATTGCTCGCCTCCAAAATCGGGAGAATAAGTAAACCCGATACTCGGTGTCATCATGTGTCTTATCGCCTGTATTGCAGATCCTTTTTTGAAATTTGCCTGACCGTACAATTGAGTCTGTACACTTGCTGTCGTTGAAAAAATGCTGTAACCCGCAATTTGTTTGTTGATTTGATCAACTTCTATATTCTGTACAGGATCGTAGTATTTTGTAAGTGTTTTTGTGGTTAAAGCATTATCAATCGTTGCTCCCAAACTGAAAGTGAAATATTTTGCGAATGTGGTATTGGTTCCTAATGCAATATTATTTTTAATCCCGGTCTGCAATTTATCCCACATTGCATCGGTAAACAATTCTCCTTCTTCAGTACTTACAAAGTTTGATAGATTCAGGCCTGTATTTACTGTAATATTTTCAAGCAAACCAGTTCTCACACCGGTTTTAGATTTAAATAAATAAAACTGGTTGATCGCCACATTCATCTGAGGCAAACGTAAATCTGACAAACCTGTAGCAAAATTCTGAGAATAAGAAGCCGTACCCGTAATGGTAACCGGAAGTTTCAAAAACCTTTTGGTAAGGGTAAGCGTAGAATTTTGCTGTGTTCTCAAAACACTTTGATCCAAAATATAGTTATTGTTCACCGTATTGTTGTAAAACGTCTGGCTCGTAACATCTACTGATGCAGAAAATGTAAGGAAAGGATTGGCTTTTGTATCCTGAGTGTGTCTCCACGCAATCCTGTAGGTCCCTGTTTTGCTGTAGTTATCAAGACCTTTAATTCCGCGGACGGTACTTCCGATGTCTGCCGAGAAGTTTCCTGAATACCTGTATTTTTTCAGATAATTCATTTCGGGTCTTAAATTCCAGCTTCCTTTTGTATAAATATCGGCAAGAACTTTCAGGTCAAAATGCTCTCCAATCGGCTGATAATACCCTATTCCATTGAGGAAAAATCCTACATCTTCCCTCTCACCAAAACTTGGGATCAAAATTCCTGCTGATCTTTTACTTGAAAACGGTAGAATTGCAAACGGCAAAATCAAAGGAGTCGGAACATCTTCGATATACATTTGAGAAGGTCCTACAATTAAGGTTGAGCTTTCTTTTCCTTTCTGCATTTTAATATAAGAAGCCAAAAGATGGTAATCGGGTCTTGTATCTTTTTTTTCTATATAATAAGTATCGGTAGTAAACTCGGCATGCCGCATTACGAAAATAGAATCGTTGTACTTTTTGGTTTTATCTGCTACAATTAAGCCTTCACTTTCTTCGGTTCTTGCATTGTAGGCCATTGCCTGCCTGGTTTTTGTGTTGTAACTAAAACTTTCAACTTCGTATTTTTTTCCTGCCTGATTTACCTGTGCAAGCTCGAAAACTTTCCCTAAAGAATCTAGTTTTCCCCGGGCAAAAATTAAGTTTTTATCTTCGTCGATCGAGATATAATCTGCATCGATCTGTATATCCTGATATTTCACCTGGGCATTTTTGTTCAGATAAATCATTTTTTTCTGAACATCTCTGCGAATGTCATCAGCTTTGTAATCTACTACGGCATCCAGCGATTCTTTGGGCGTGGCAATGGTATCCTTTTTGGAAATAGTATCATTAATTACCGTAGTTTTAACTAATTTTTTGGGGCCTTCCTGTGCTAAAAAACTGTTAAAAATTAGGATAATTAAAATTTGTAATATATTTTTGAAGACGGTTTTGTCCAATTTTGTTCTGTATAATTTGGCTCAAAATTAATATAATTTTTATAACTGTATGATGTACAAACTAAATTTTAAAACAATTTTAGCATTTCTACTGATATTCTTTTCCACTTTTACTTTTGCACAAAAAAAATTCACTGTAGTTTTGGATGCAGGACACGGGGGAAACGATAACGGAGCTAACAGAAATTATCCTGACCTGGGTCTTGTACAGGAAAAGCACGTCACTTTAGGAATTGTTCTGAAATTAGGAGCAATGCTTGAGAAAAATAAAGAATTTAAAGTTATTTACACCAGAAAAATAGACGAATATCCTTCTTTAACAGATAGAACAAATACAGCCAATCGAAGTAAAGCAGATTTATTTATTTCTGTACACGTTAATTCTTCGCCAAGCCGTTCTGCAACTGCAAGAGGAACCGAAACTTTTGTACAGGGACCTGCCCAGAACAGAGAAAATCTTGAAGTTGCAAAACAGGAAAATAGCGTAATTTATCTTGATGAAAAAGATAAAGAAACGTTTGCTTCTTACGACCCGTCTTCGCCGGAATCTTTAATTGCCCTAAAATTACAGCAAAGCAAATACCTTGAAAACAGCTTAATTGTAGGAAGCTTCGTAGAAGGAAACTTTGAAAAAAGCGGGCGTTTTTCTCGTGGTGTAAAACAGGAAAACCTGCACATTTTAAGAAGAAGCGCAATGCCTTCTATTCTTATTGAAACAGGATTTGTAAACAATTATGAAGATGCGGCATTTTTAAATTCCGAAAAAGGACAGGAAGAAACAGCAGAAAACATTTATAAAGCAATTATTGACTACAAAAAAGCTGTAGACAGAAAGACAGGAGGACAAATCGTCATCAAAAAACCTGAACCTGAAAAACCTGCAGAAGTAGCATTGAAAAACGATTTCAGAATTTTACTGATGACAATGCCTGTAAAATACAACGATGGAGATCCTGAGCTGAAGGGATTAAACTACATTCTCCCTATCAAAGAAAACGGATTGTACAAATACTATTATGGCGTAACCAATATGGCATCTGTAAAAGATATTAATCTTAAAACTGCGAAAGATGCCGGATTCAGAAATTCTTATGCGGTAGGATTTATGCCTAACCAAAAATTAAGTATCGGTTATTACAACATCGAAGTTTATGCAGGAAAAGACAAACTGAGTGCAAACTCTTTCATCCTTCAAACGCTGAAAGATGTAGACAGGAATAAATCTAACGGAATGTTCTACTATACCTACGGAAAAGTTTACACCCTTGAAGACGCAGTAAAACTACAGAAAGAACTGGAAAGCAAGGGAATAAAAAATACCGTTATTCAGAAGAATTTTAAATAATCCCTTTAATTTTGAAGTTTAAAAGTTTATTTATACTTTTGCAACCTCAAAATCTGGTCTATTCGTCTAGTGGTCAGGACTCAAGGTTTTCATCCTTGCAACAGGAGTTCGATTCTCCTATAGACTACCAAAAGCTCTCTTTTCAGAGGGCTTTTTTTTATGTATTTTTTTAAAATTTTTTACCATACAAAATCTTTAAAAGGCGATTGCATAAGTTTGATTTTATTTTACTTGTATAGATTCCGGAAGTAAGCTCAAATCAGTCGATAATTTTTTCGTATATTTAGGCTACAACTTATTTTATGAAAAACTCAATACTCTTAATTTCCTTCTTATTTTTACTTTTCAGCTGCGACAACAAAAACAAAGCAGACAATCTGGCTCTGAGGGAAAAAGAATTACTGGATAAAGAAAAATTATTTGCACAAAAAGAAGCCGAATACCAATCTCTGCTAAAAATGAGAGACAGTATTTTTAACCATAAAAATTCAGATTCAATAAAAATCATCAAATGGTCTGATGAAATTTCCGGCGCATGGACTGGTAAAGTAATCTGCACAGAATCTAACTGTAGCGATTAGCATACACAACCTCACCCTTCCTATCGAAGATCCCGTATTGAAGTTTCTTTTGGTGCTCATCATCATTCTTGCAGCACCTATTTTGCTCAATAAAATAAAAGTTCCTCATTTATTGGGTTTAATTATTGCAGGCGCCGTAATCGGTCCCAACGGATTTAATGTTCTGGCAAGAGACAGCAGCATTGTGGTGACCGGAACTACCGGTTTGCTTTACATTATGTTTCTCGCTGGTCTTGAAATAGACATGGGAGATTTTAAAAGAAATAAATGGAAAAGTTTAGGCTACGGAGGTTACGCATTTATTTTTCCTTTTATTTTAGGATATTTCGGAGCGTTTTACATTCTCGGCTTTTCAATGCTCACTTCTGTGCTTTTTGCAAGTCTCTTCTCTTCACAAACCTTAATAACATATCCTCTGATCAGCAAGCTTGGAATTGCAAAAAACCGGGCCGTCAACATTACTGTAGGAGGAACGATGATTACCGATGTTACCACATTATTAGTTTTAGCTGTAGTTGTAGGTTTGGTGCAGGGCGACATGGGTGTTTCTTTTTGGGTGAAATTATCCATTTCTTTCCTGGTTTTCGGTCTTGTTGTTCTGATACTTTTTCCTTTGATAGGGCGTTGGTTTTTTAAAAAAATTAATGATAAAATCTCACAATACATTTTTGTATTGGTAATGATATATTTCGCTGCAGTTTTGGCAGAATTAGCAGGAGTTGAAGCAATAATAGGCGCTTTCTTTGCAGGTTTGGCTTTAAACAGACTCATTCCGCACACCTCTTCTTTAATGAACAGGGTAGAATTTGTGGGAAATGCGATATTTATTCCTTTCTTTCTCATCAGTGTCGGAATGCTGATTGATTTTAAAGTATTTTTCAACAGTTTTGAAACCATAAAAGTTGCTTCAATCATGCTTGTAGCATCTATTGGCGGAAAATATATCTCTGCTGTTATTGCACAAAAAACATTTCGTTTTACCAAAGAAGAAGGCAGGCTTGTATTTGGTCTTAGCTCAGCTTCTGCAGCAGCAACTTTAGCTACCGTGATGGTTGGTTATAATATCATTCTCTCAGAAACAGAAACCGGAGAACCTGTGAGATTATTAAATGAGCATGTTCTGAACGGAAGCATTTTATTAATTCTTATTTCATGTACCATTTCTTCTTTTATATCAATGTCTAGCGCAGAGAAAATTGCACAGCAGGACAACGAAGAAACCGTTTCCGGAAACAGCCATGAACAGGAAAACATTCTTTTAGCCATAAACCATGAAGCGACCGTTGAAAGCATGGTYAATCTGGGAATTTTGGTTAAAGCTCATTCCAATACCGAAAATATATTTGCTTTAAATGTTATTAATGAAGATAAAAATGAATCTTCGGTAAAAAATGCAGACAAACTTCTGCATCATRCAACAGATACTGCGGCAGCGGCAGACGTGAAAGTACAATCATTAAAAAGATACGACAATGATGTCATCAACGGTGTAAATAATGTGATAAAAGAACAAAACATCACCGATCTCATTATAGGACTGGAAGACGGAAAAGGTTTGTCACCTTCTTTCACCTATAATCTTTACAACGGTTATTTACAGCGTAACGACATCAGTGTGATGGTTTATCATGCAGTTCAGCCTTTAGCAACAATAAAAAACCACTCAGTAATGATTCCTGAAAACGCCCATAAAGAAGCCGGATTTTTCCATGCTTTACTCAGGGTTTGGAATATTGCAAGAAATTCGGGAGCTACCATTACGTTTTATGCTACGGAAGAGATCCTTAATATCTTACAGAGAATTATTAAGAAAGCCAATATTGAAGCTGAATTTATCATTATGAATAAATGGAAGGACGGTGAAAAAACAGCAACCGAGCTCAAAGACAATGAAGCGCTTATTATCTTAATGGCAAAAAGAGGAATGGAATCATATATTCCGCAAATGCGTTTTATTCCCGAACTTCTTAATAAGCATTTGAGTGATAAAAATTACCTTTTGATCTTTCCTTTTTCAGAATTCGACAATACAAATTCCGAAAAAAGATCAGTAGGAAACCATGAAGATTTTATGGAAATAGGAAATATTGTAAATAATGTTTTCAGATAAACAACCTGTGATACAAACAAGTAGTAAATAAACACAGGCCTCATAAAGACTACCAAATTTTACATCATGCCGAATTTAAAGATTCAGGAAGCACAGCTTCTGTTTAATAAGATTCGCTCTAACCCGAAAGGGTATGATTTAAAAACTAGTACGGAAGGGATTACAGGCAAGGATGATAAAATTAGTTTCAAACTCTACAGGAGCGGAGAAAAATGTATTTTTGAAGTAACCATCGACGGACTTACTTTTTCCAACGCTACCGGAGAATGGAATAACGCTATGATTATGTTGGAAAACATCATCAACAAAATCGAGAAAGAAACTGAAAATATTAAAGTACAACAGGCCTTAGACAAGCTTAAAAAGTACCTTTCAGAAGAAAACTAAAAATATTTTAAAATAATTAAAAATAAATTTGGTGGGTAACGAAAAAGTCTATACATTTGCACTCACATTTAAACGATATGGCTAATCATAAATCAGCACTTAAGAGAATAAGACAAAACGAAGTTAGAAAAGTTCGTAACAGATACTATCACAAGACTGCTAGAACAGCAATGAAAGTCTTGAGAAATGAAGAGAACAAAGCAGCTGCAACTGAGCAATTGCCTAAAGTTATCGCTTTATTGGATAAATTGGCTAAGAAAAACATTATCCACAAAAACAAAGCGGCTAACTTGAAAAGTAAATTGACTAAGCACGTTAATAAATTAGCGTAATTATATAGTTGGCCCGTTCGTCTATCGGTTAGGACCTCAGATTTTCATTCTGGTAAGAGGGGTTCGATTCCCCTACGGGCTACTAATTTAAGAGTTGTAAACTTATACAAACAAAAAACTAACACACAATTTTCAAATTGTGGAAGATAGAGGGCCCGTTCGTCTATCGGTTAGGACCTCAGATTTTCATTCTGGTAAGAGGGGTTCGATTCCCCTACGGGCTACAAAACCATTGATTCGTTTCAATGGTTTTTTGTTTTTACTAAAATTCATTTTTTGAGTTTAGTATAAGAATCCTTGTCAAGGTTTGAACCTTGACAAGGATTTTTTTTAAATTCCGAAGTTCAGGAAAATACTGAATCTGGATTTTGCTTCAATATCTCCTCCAGCCAAATTCGTATATGTCGGAAGCATTAATTCTGTTCCCAAACTCAGCTTTTTGAAAGAAGCTTCAAAACCAAGCTTTCCGTACAAAGCACTTCCTGCTGTTTTTGGAAGATCTTCTTTATACTGACGGTTTCGGTCGTAGACTTCTCCCTGAAATCCTGCTTTTGCAGAAATAATGGTCTTTTCATTTCCAAAAACCTGATAAAATCCGGTTGCAGAATAATTCCATTGATTGCCGAATTGATAATGTTTTTTGTTTTCGGTTTTAATCGTGTAATCGGTATTTAAAAGTATAGCAAGTTTATTTTTTTGAAATCTGTAATTCAAAACAGCCTGATAATCCCAGCTTCCGGTTCCCAACTGAAAACTTGGATTGACACCGGAAATTCCTTTTTCATCAAATTTTCCGAGTGGAACTTTTAAGCCTACTCCACCATTCAGCTCGTGCATATTGTCTTTTGAATTGATTAATTTATAAATTCCCATCAGATTAAAATCTCCGATTCCATTGATATTAATGCCGCCCTGCAAAGTTTTCTTTTCATGAAAATGAAACGGCAGACTTGCATAAACACTCAATTTTTGAGTCAATGGAATTTTAGCCCAAAGCTGAAGTGTGTTAAAATATTGATCTTGCGTTAAATCATTGACAAATAAGTTTTCTTTCGCTTTGTAATGCTGAGCAAAATATTTAATTCCGATAAACTGTGGATTTAAAAGAGATTCAAAACCTGATGAACCGTTTCCGGCAGCGCATCCGCAAGCATCACATTCGTTGAACAAAATTTCATCTTGAAAACTATTTAGAATATACAAACTGTCATTCTTCCCTTTTGCCTGAAAACTATTCACCGAAATCAGGCTTATTATAAAAACTATCTTCTTCATTTTAAATATTATTCTGCAAATTTTGGATTAGAAATAAAGCTTTTGTCAGATAAAGTCTTTAGAAAAGCAATAATGAATTGTTTTTCCTGAGCATTCATCGCAATTCCTATATGATTATTCTGTTTCAGTCCTGGGTCAAGATTGGAATTATCTTCTACATTATCCGAATAGAAATTGAGCACTGCTTCCAAAGTGTAAAATCTCCCGTCATGCATATAAGGTGCGGTGTATTCTACATTTCTCAAACTTGGAACCCTGAATTTCATCCAATCACTTTGATCCAATGTCACACGATATCGTCCTGCATCTTTGAATTGCGTATTGTAATACATTCCCGTATTTCTGAAACTTTCATCGGTAAATAATTCTCCGCTGTGACATGACGCRCATTTCTGCTCAAACAAAGCCATTCCCTGCGATTCTTCAGAACTGAAATTTTCTTTTCCCTGTTTAAATCTGTCGTATTTGGAATCACCAGAAATTAAAGTAGCCATAAATTGTGACAATGCTTTCAAAACTCTTTCTCCGGTAATATTTTCATCGCCGTAAGCTTGCTTAAATAGTTTTTTATACAAATCATCTTTGCTGAGTTTTGCAATCGCTTCAGACATCGAACTGTCCATTTCGTTTACATCCGTCATCGGAATAATCGGTTGTTGGTTTAAATTATGAATCACACCGTCCCACATATACCGTTTCAGAAAAATCATATTCTGAATGGGCGGAGCGTTTCTGATTCCCAATCGGTCATCGATTCCGTGGCTTACATTGTGGCCGTGATGGGTAAATGCATTTTCCTGAATATGGCAGAAGCCACATGAAATCGTATTATTTCTTGAAAGTCTGCCTTCGTAAAATAATTTCCTTCCCAATTCCACTCCATTTTTGGTGATGGGATTTTCTGATGTGTCGAAAGTTATTTCCGGAAAATAAGATGGAAACTGAAGATTGACCGCTTCGTCTTTTTCCAGAGGCTGAATAATTTCTTCTGAACATGAAATGAAACCCAGAAAAGAAACAATAAGAATTCCTGTTTTAACAATCTGCTTAATCATTGTGAACGTGGTCTACTTTAAACATTTTTATTAGATTATTCGTCACATTAACCAAATGCTGATTGGAACCCATCGCCATATCATTTGCAGTGGAAAGACTTAGAGCTGTTTCTCCGCTTAAATATTGGTTTAAATCAGCAAGAATGTGAATCGAAGGTTTTATTGTTCCCGAAACTCTTGCGGTTGTCGGAAGGTCTAAAGTCACTTCACGATACAAATCCGGAGTATTGTTTGCGGCTACATTTCCCATGTTTCCGGTGTGGTTCATGAATTCTGTGTTGGCAGAACCTGTTCCGTATTTGCCTTCGAGTTTTACGAAAATGTATCCTGCAGCCCAAGACCAGGTGAGGCTTTCTTTTTTAGCTTTTTCCCAGAATTCTGCCTGTCCGTTTTGTCCGAGCAGATAAGCGTTCTGGCTGATTCCCAATCCGAATTTTATCTTTTTGTAATTGTTTTTCGGAACCTCATCTAAATCTACGTAGACAACTCCTGCAACGGCATTTTCCTGATTGATGATAAAAGCACCTTTGTCGGGATTATTTTCATGGTATTTGAATTCGTTTCCGTTTTCGTCAATTAAGCTGATGTTGCTAATGACATATTTTAAAGTTGAAAACTGATGTTTCTGTCCGCTTGACGAAGTCTGTGTGGTTTGATTGAGCACAATATTTCCGAGGTTATTAAAGCCGTTTTCAAATTTGAGCTGAAGTTTTCCTTTTGTTTCTGATGATGAATCGTCTTCATCGTTATTTCTGCATGATGTAATTGTGAAAAAAGTTAAGACAATAATTAATGCTGATAAAAATTTATAAATTTTCATTTCTGATTTTTTAGTGATAAATATGTTAGCTTAATTCAGGATAAGAAATATTGATAACAGTTTGTAATCTTTAAAATTTGAAAAGATTTTTAACGCAAAGATTCTTGTATTTAAACTTTATATTTTAGAAGGCAAAGGCAAATAAATTTGCATCGCGAAGCGTGAACGATAGCTTTATCAATCAATTTATTGATTTTTCTTTGCTTACTTAAATCAAAATTATTTTAAAGAAATCTTGCGTTAAATAATTAACTATTGATATTCATTTTTAACCTGAACTCAAATTATGTTGATACGTCCCATCGCGATAGGGATGGAAGCGGTTATCCTTTTTTTGGATTCTGACGAAAGGAAGAATCTAAAAAAAGATATGAGCGGACAGCCCGACCCGAGCGGCTGGAAAAGCCTGGGAAAGGGGGTCACCCCAAATAATATGAATCACTAAGAAACCGGTGGTCTGAAAATGTGTTTTAAAAACAGAAATGAGTAGCCTGTTTTGTAAAGAAAACTGCAGTGGGAAAAGCGTGACTTTTCTGTTGTTTTGACTGCGATTATTTCGGGAAGAACGTAAATATCAAGCAGTTTTTGCCCCGAATTTTTTGTTTTGTGTAAAGGTGAAGAATCTGTATCGGTTGTTTTGGATAATTCTTTGGCTAAATAACATTTTCCGTTACAATGAAGCGTCACATTTTTCCTGTTGACGCAGAGTTCTTCGCTGATGTACTGATAATTTACAGCATACTCCACCAACGGAATCAGAGGCCTGAAAACCGTAAAAAAGGTGAGAAATATGCTGCAAATTAGATTCAAAAGATTATTTTTTGCTTAACGCTTCGTCGTATCTTCTGCTGATTTCTTTCCAGTTGGTTACATTCCAGATTGCTGTAAGATAATCTGCTCTTTTGTTCTGATATTTCAGGTAGTAAGCGTGCTCCCAAACGTCGATTCCGAAGATTGGCGTACCTTTTTCTTCTACAACATCCATCAAAGGATTGTCCTGATTTGGTGTTGAAGAAACGAATAATTTCCCGTTTTTATCCACAGATAACCAAGCCCATCCCGAACCGAAACGCTCTGCTCCCGCTTTTGCCATTTTTTCTTTGAAAGCTTCCATGCTTCCGAAAGTATCATTGATGGCTTTTGCTAAGTTTGCAGAAGGTTTTGTGTCTTTTTGTGGCGTCAAAACTGTCCAGAATAATTCGTGGTTGTAGTGACCTCCTGCGTTGTTTCTTACCGCCATTGGTAAAGTTCCTGCTTTTGAAAGAATCTGGAATAACGTCTGCTTTTCCTGTGGAGTTCCCGCAATAGCTTTATTCAAATTGGCAACATAGGCTGCTGCGTGTTTTGAATAGTGAATTTCCATCGTCTGTGCATCTACATTTCCCTCCAATGCATTGTAAGCGTACGGCAAAGGCGTCTGCTTGAACTGTGCAAACGCAAACTGCGCCGCGAAAACCGCACTTAGTGCAGCTACTTTAAAAATCTTCATAATTTTTTGTTTATATGGTTGGACATTTATTTTGCTGGAAGATGGGTGTTTGATGATGGAAGTTTTTCGGTGACATCATAACTTCCAGCATCCAGCATCAAACTTCCTGCCTTATTTCAATAATTTCTTAATATCCTCGATCAAGATTTCTCGGTCGGGATGATATTTGCCGTTTAATTTGGGCATTGTTCCTTCTTTGTCTTCATAATTCAATCCTGAATAATACAGAATCGGCATATTTTCTTTGTTGTAGCGGCAACGAATATTTCCTTCCTGATCGACAAGCGCAATCATTCCGCTGTGATTGAGATTTTCACTTTCGTCTTCTTTATCTCCAACATAAATATCGAACTGGTCAGCAAGATTTCCAATGTAATCTCTATTTCCCGTCAGAAAATGCCAGTTCGGAGACTTTGCTCCGATCTTTCTTGCATGTTGCTTTAATAATTCGGGAGTATCATTTTCCGGGTCGATGCTGATGGAAATGATGCCAAATTCCGGACTGTTGATTTCATCTTCAATGTGTCTCATATTGGTATTCATCACCGGACAAATCGTAGGACATTTGCTGAAGAAAAATTCGACTAAATAAACTTTTCCAAGCATATCTTTATTGGTGATTTTTTTGTTGTTCTGATCCGTCAGTTCAAAATCAGGAACTTTCATCACGGTATAAAGATTGTTTTTAAAATAGCTCATCCCAATCCCAATTCCCACAAACAACAAAGCAATCACCACAATCGGAATAATGATTTTGCTTTTCATATTGTTCTGCTTTTTATTTTTGGGCATACTTCTCAGGATTTTTCTTGAATTCGTCTCTGCACATTGAACTGCAAAAACCGTACGTTTTTCCTTTATACACTGCCGTATCTTTCATATCGGGTTCCGTTGGCATATTACAAATCGGGTCTACGGAATTGGCAAACTTTACTTTTTGAACAGCTGTTTTTGTAGGTGTATTTTTCTTTTTGTGCTTTACTTTCGGGGTTTCCTGAGCACAGGCTAATAATGAAACAGACAAAAATGCCGTTAATAAAATCTTTGATTTCATTTTATTTTAAATTGAAATTAATAATTGTGTTGAATTAAATAAAGTGGTTTTTAAACTAAATTTAATGTTGGCTCGCTAAAATTTGAACCATTAAGGCTAGTTAAGTTGTTAAGATTCTTTAAGGAAATCTGATTGATTTTTTAAGCAGACTGCATAAAATTTATCATATTTAAAAAACTTAAATGGGCGACAAATCTAAACGAAGAATTTAGTTTAAATAAAATTTATACTAAAGGAGGATGAAATATTCGGGAGAAATATTCTGAAGTATAGGAATCAATATAATCCGAATTGGGATTTTTTAATTGAATATTTGATTGAGAGAATTCTGAGAAAGAGAGAATTTCGTGAGACAGAAATACATCTAAACCTGCAATTTTCACATTCTGAGAATTGTTTGATTGCTTTTCTGTTTTAGCTAATTCTTTTCCGACATAACATTTTCCTTTACAGTTGGAATCTGCGACATTTCTGTTTTCACAAAGATTTTTTACGATATAATCATAATTAATTACATAGTTTAACATCGGCAAAACAGGACGAATGGCGATGGTAAAAATGATGAAAAAGGATATGAAAAATTTCAAGTACCAAATCTTTAGCACAAATATAGTGTAGAAAATTGAGTTGAGCGTTAATTTATGATTAAAGTCAGGAAAGATGGGAGTTTTTTGTTTCCCACGGATTACACGGATTTGCACAAATGTTTGTGTTGATTATTTTTAAAATCTGCATAATCAGCAAAATCTGCGAGAGATATGTTTTGGCTAAAGCCGAATAATTTTTTTAATTGTTTATTTCCCGCAAATTACACGGATTTGCACAGATGATTACGTTGATTATTTTTTTAATCTACGTGATCTGCAAAATCTGCGAGAGATAGGTTTTGATATTCTTTTTAGGTGGGCTAAAGCCCACCCCTATTGAATAATAATACCAAAGCGACATTTATATTTGTAGCCTGCTTATAAACTTCCAGCGCCCAGCTTCTAACTTCTAACTTTCCGCTTCTCAAAACTTCATCCTCTGAATTCTCACCGCATTTAAAATCGCCAATAAAGCGACACCAACATCCGCAAAAACTGCTTCCCACATCGTTGCTAAACCTCCTGCTCCGAGAGCGAGGACAATTCCTTTTACAGCAAATGCTAAAATGATATTCTGCCAGACAATTTTTCTGGTTTGTTTCCCGATGTTGATTGCCATTGGAATTTTTATCGGTTTATCGTCCTGAATAACAATATCTGCAGTTTCAATGGTGGCGTCACTTCCCAATCCACCCATGGCAATTCCAACATCGCTGAGCGCAACAACCGGAGCATCATTGATTCCGTCGCCAACAAAAGCAACCGACTGATTTCTTGCTTTCAGTTCTTTCACTTTATTAACTTTATCTTCGGGAAGCAAATCGCCGTATGCATTTTCTATTCCTAATGTTTGGGCAACAAAGTCCACGACTGAAGTTTTATCACCGCTTAACATCGTTGTTTTTACATTCAAAGATTTAAGTTTATTGATGGTTTGCTGGGCATCTTCTTTAATGGAATCTGCGATCGTAAGATAACCGACAAACTTTTTATCATAAGCAATTGCGATTAAGGTATACACAATATTTTCAGCATTTGGATCATAAGAAATATTAAACTTCTTCATTAGTTTCAGGTTTCCAACCAACAATTCTTTTCCGTTGATTTTGGCTTTCAGACCTTGTCCTGCAATTTCTTCAACATTTTCTAGCTGAATGGAATAATCGATTTCGCCAGCAAAATCATGAATGGCTGTTGCGATCGGATGCGTTGTTTTACTTTCCAGAACATTGACCCATTTTAAAATTTCATCTTTATTAACATCATCATTAAAATGAATTTCCTGAACTTTGAAAACACCTTCCGTCATCGTTCCGGTTTTATCCATAACCACGTTTTGTATGTTGGCAAGAATATCTAAAAAATTGCTTCCTTTAATTAAAATTCCGTTGCGGCTTCCCGCTCCGATTCCGCCAAAATAACCGAGCGGAATAGAAATAACCAATGCGCACGGACAGGAAATTACCAAGAAAACCAAAGCCCGATACAGCCAATTTTTAAACTGATACTCTTCAACGAAAAAATACGGTAAGAAGGTTATTCCAATAGCCAGAAACACGACGATTGGCGTATAAACTTTTGCAAATTTTCTGATGAATAGTTCTGTTGGAGCTTTTTGGGATGTTGCATTCTGAACGAGTTCCAATATTTTACTTAGCTTACTGTCTTTATAAGCCGTTGTCACTTTTACCTGACTAACGGAGTTCAGATTAATCATTCCGGCTAAAACGGTTTCTCCTTTTATTTTTGTGTCGGGTTTACTTTCTCCTGTCAACGCCGATGTATTGAATGAAGCTTTTTCGGATAATAATTCGCCATCCAAACCTAATTTTTCACCCGGTTTCAGCTGAATAATTTCTCCGACATTGACTGATTTTGCTTTTACCACTTTTGGTTGACCGTTTTCCAAAACTGTTACTTCATCGGGACGCTGGTCTAAAAGGGTTTTGATATTTGTTTTTGCTTTCGTCACTGCCATTGCCTGAAAAACTTCGCCAACAGAATAAAACAACATTACGGCAACTCCTTCCGGATATTCGCCGATAGCAAAAGCTCCGATTGTTGCGATTCCCATCAGAAAAAATTCAGAGAAAACGTCGCTATTTTTAATGCTTTCAAAAGCTTCTTTTAAAACAGGAAATCCAACCGGAATATAAGCGATTAAATACCAGACAAGGCGAATCCAGCCTTTAAACCAATTATTTTCTATAAAATTATCGAGGCTAATTCCAATCAGCAATAAGACAAAAGAAATAATTGCCGGAAGAAACATCCGGAAAACAGATTGATTTTCCACATCATGAGAATGCTCATGGTCGTGGTCTTCATGATGATTATGTTCTTTTTTAGGTTTTGTACTGCAACATTCTTCCATAACTTAAAATTTTAATCAAAATTAAGCCAAACCCGAATGCAATGCTATTGCAAACTTTCGAGACAGCTTTCACAGATTCCTTTTGCGAAAAGCCGTATTTCATCAATCCTGAAATTGGTCTGAATATTTTCAGGGAAGGAAATATCTTCTTTGCAGGTCGTTTGTTTACAGATTTTGCAGTAAAAATGGAGATGCCAATCTTTATGCGTTTCTTCGCTGCAATCATCATGGCAGAGCTTATATTTTGTAGTAGAATTTTCCTGAATACTATGAACGATCCCTTTTTC
>NZ_JBFRGA010000022.1:0-27528 GCF_052115105.1 Chryseobacterium sp. 2TAF14 | reverse complement strand
GTAGAAGCCGGAAGTACAGTTTCAAGCAACATTCCATTTACATTGTTGTTATACCATTCAGAAGTTAATTTGATTCTGTTGTTAAATAATGCAAGATCAACACCGAGGTTTGTAGATCTCATTGACTCCCACGCTACACCACGGTTTCCCAAAACAGAATTTGTTACTAAAGCAAGATTACCTACTGTATTATTCGTAGGATAATCTGTTCCTACCACATTGGTTCTGAATACATTATTTGGGATACCATTATTACCAACCACACCATATTCTCCTCTTAACTTCAGATCATTGATATAATCTTCAATTTTAGAATTTTTCCAAAAACCTTCTTCAGAAACACGCCAAGCTACAGCTGCCGATGGAAACATCCCCCAAAGATTATCTTTAAATTTGGAAGAACCATCATAACGTAAAGTACCTGTTAATAAATAACGATTATCATAATTATAATTTACACGTCCGAAATAAGAAAGTAAACTAAATGACGATCTATCAGCGTCTTTATCTGCAACGGTAGCATTTGTAATATCATCTAATCCGTAATTTAGAATAGTAGGAAACCTTATCAATCTCATACTATTGCTTTCATTTTCCTGATAGATAATTTCATTACCAACTAAGCCGGTAATTTTATGCTTTTCACCTAAAGTTTTATTATAGGTTAATGTATTGGTAATCTGATATCGGTACGCTTCAGAATTTGCAATACTTCCGTTGATTCCTGTATTAACAGGATCTGTAAGAAACGCCCGAGAGTTTCGATCTGAAAACGCTGTAGATTTAGTATTTGTCCAGTTATATGATCCTGCGGTTCTGAATGTAAAATCTTTAAATAAGTCAAATTCAAGACCTATATTAGCCAAAAATGTTCTTGCTCTTCTGTTTTGTGTAGATGCTGCAGTTTCTATGTAAGGATTTTCTGTATCAAATGAAGAATCTAAACTTGAATAATCTGCAAAAGTCTGTGTATTAAACAATTGATCCTGACTAAATAATGTTCCTCCCGTAATCGGCTGAAGCAATATTTTTTTCATCCCGGAATATGCTCCTCCTCCGTTTGTAGAATTGGAAGTAAACATTGAGCTGAAATCTAAACGTATCCCTTTGTACAATTCTGAATTGATATTGGCACGTAATGAGTTTCTGGTTTCACTGAAATTCTGTAATAAACCGTCTTGTTTATTGTAGTTATAACTGATGAAAGCCTGTGTTTTATCTGTACCTGCAGAAACGTTTACATTATGGTTTTGGGTAAGCCCAGTTCCGCCCAACATTCTTTCCTGCCAGTCTAATCCGTTTTCTGATCCGTATCTGTTACTGATTCTGCTGAATGCACCGGTATAAAATCCCGGAGAATCTGTACCTAAACTATTATCGAAAACATTACTCCACTGCGTAGTTTTACCCTGAAGCTGAGCCATCTCATACTGGTATTTCACATACTGTTCAGGATTTGAGACCATATCAAGCTTCTTCGAAAGCATATCAAATGACATGAAAGAATTGTACTGAATGGTAGTTCTTCCCTTTTTTCCGCTTTTCGTTTTAATAACAATAATACCGTTGGATCCACGCGAACCATAGATTGCAATTGCAGAAGCTCCCTTCAAAACATCGATACTTTCAATATCATTCGGGTTAATAATATTTAAAGCATTATCCAGCTGAAAACCGTCTACAATGTACAATGGCTCTGTACCCTGGGTAATAGAAGCACCACCACGAATGGTAACATTTGCACCTGCACCGGGAGCACCACCTGCAGTTATAATATTCAAACCTGAAGCTCTTCCCTGTAATGCCTGCAACGCATTCATTGCGGGGGTAGCTGCCAAATCTTTTGCAGAAACTGAAGATACGGATCCGGTAAGATCAGATTTTTTCACTTTACCATATCCAATAACTACTACCTCTTCGATATCTTTAGTATCTGTTTTTGCAGTATCACTTACTGCCTTTTGCCCGAACATAAAGCCGGACGCAAGCAAAAACAGCGGTGCGATGAGCGGCTTAAAATTCTTCTGTTTAATTATTAAAGACATATATATTAACTTTTATGTTACCAATGTACTGCGTTACAAAAGTTTTGGCATCCTGCAATATCCTGCATTATAAAATTCATAATTTATCATAAATATTTACATTAAAGCGTATTATTAAAAGCAAAAATTATCAATTCAATTATAAAAAATAAAATATAACACCATTTTTTCAAAATTAAAACACAAAGGTGTGTTAATTATTTTAACCAAAAACTATAGCTGCAATTCATTTTTAGTTAACAAAAAAAGACACCGAAAAATATCGGTGCCTTATCGAGCTTTTAACTCTTAACTATATGAATATGATAAAAAATAAAGTGTGTAGATTCTGTTCCGCTTTATCGCAGAGAATTTCCGTATCCTACAATCAAAATTGAGATAAACATTACAATCATTCCTACAACAATCGTAGAAATCGTTTTCTTTGAAACTCCTTTCCATTCTTTGATGATCACACCCCAGAGATTGGCAATCAAAATAATAAACGCCATGTGCAAAATCCATGAGCTTGGTCCGTTCCCCATTTTGCTTTCCCCCATTCCGTAGAAGAAAAACTGTAAAAACCACATCGTTCCTGCCAATGCACAGAAAATTATATTCTTTACAACAGGTACATTTTTCTTGGTATAATCGGTATACGATCTATTTTTAAATGAAAGGTAAAGGCAACCGATAAGATTGGAAGCCATACCGCCCCAAAGCACAACAACATACGTTACATTATTCTGAAAAAGAAATTCTCCTTGATTAGGATTCGCCAATTTCCAGGCTTCGTTGGCAACTGCTGCCATTGGTTTCCCTGCCTCTAATCCGAAATTGAAACAAGCACTTAAAACTCCGGAAATAATTGCTACGGTCAATCCCAAACCAAATTTATATTCTGTTTTCACCTCAACGCCATGAGGATCCACAGATTCTGTCTGAAGCTCTTTGTCTTTCATCACACCGGCTTTTCCACTGATGATAATTCCGATGATGCAGATAAGAAGTCCCAATAAAACAAATTGCCCCCAATTGCTGGAAAACATTAAACCTATATTATCTTTTCCTGCTTGAGGAGAAAATTCATAATAAATCGATGGAACCAACGAACCAATTACCATTGTCAATCCTAACATGATGCTGCTTCCCAATGCAACGCCTAAATAACGAACGCCCAAACCATACATAAAACCGCCGATTCCCCAAAGTGCGCCAAATAAAAATGTTAAACCCAAGATTGATGAAGATTCATTCTGAATGATTTCCCAGAAATTAGGAATGGTAAGAAATGCTGCCAAAGGGGGAACGATGATCCACGAAAAAACACCTCCTATTAACCAGAATGTTTCCCATTGCCAACCTTTTACTTTTTTGTAGGGCAGATAAAAACTTCCCGATGAAAAGCCTCCTAAAAAATGAAAAATAACTCCTAATAATGCATTCATAATTGTCGTATTGCTTGAGTTTGAAAATTAAAAAGATGTAATCGATTGCGCATCTTGTAGTGTCATGCTCAAACTTTTTGAAAAAATAAGAATTTTATATTGAAAAGCATTGGTTATTTAATTATCTGTTTTAATGGAAGTTATCATATTTTTAATCAAATTTTATTCAAAAAAAATTTACCGAAATATGAATCAATTGTTCTTTATTCTTAAATTTTTAATAATTAAGATATTAATTTTTACTTCAAATCAACAAAAAAGACTTAACGATTTTTATCATTAAGCCCTTTCATTTATTTTAAAACCAAAATTTATTTCAACTTATAAACTTCGCTTCCTGCCAATAAAAAACAGCCTAATCCGTAATCTTCAAAATCAGGAACTTTATCAACTGCTAAAGGTTGCCCATCTTTAGGTTCTTTTCCGGTTCCCTGTACCCAGCCTAAAAATCCGTTGGGCTGAACCGAATCTTTTACCATTGCATTCCACGCTTTCACCAAAACAGGTAAATAAGTATCTCTGTCAATTAAATTATTGTTTACTCCATAAGCCATTCCATACACGAAAAGTGCAGTTCCTGTGGTTTCTTTTCCGCCGTAATTGTTAGGATCATGCAGACTTACATTCCAAAAACCGTCTTCTCTCTGAATCGGAAGTAAGGCAGCCAGCAAATCTTTATAATCCTGCAAATATTCCTGGTAATGCGGATCGGTTTTCGGGGTATCTTGTAGCGTTTTAGCCAATGCAGCCACTACCCAACCGTTTCCACGGCTCCAGTAGCAATCTTCACCGTTCGGCTCTTTGTAAGGCGGCACAAAGCTTTTGTCTCTCCACCAGATTTTATCAGCCTGATTGTACAAACCGTTTCCTCCGTGCTTATATTTGGTGTAAGCATACATTTCGTAATTTTTATCAAAATATTTTTGCTCACCTGTAATTCTTCCAAGTTTTGTAAAAATCGGCATACTCATTTGCAGCGCATCAATCCACCACCAATCGTCAACTTTGGGTGTAGCAATCATGCTGTCCATTGCAGCTTTCACGTTTTTGATTCTTTCAGGATGTTTCTTTCCGTCGATTTCATATAAATCGATGTAGGTTTGTCCGCAAGCCTGATGATCGGCGTTTCTTGTATAAGTTCCGCGCTGTAAATCCCAGTTATGATTATTTGCCCAAGACATCGCATAATCGTAATATTCTTTTTTCGGATCTACGGAATACAAAGCCATCAAACCTTCATAGTAAACCGCTCTCGTCCAAAGATTACTCGGCCAGACTTTTTTGCCGACAATATCTTTTTTTGTATCGGGCCACTTGTTCATAAAATATTGATTTGCCCTTCTTGAAACTTCCAAAACCTCTTTTTTGTTTGGAAGTTCAACCTTTGCCGAAGCCGTATTTTTCTGAACTGAACAGGAAGTCATTCCTCCGATGATCAGTGCAAAAAAACCTGTTGTTAATAGCTTTTTCATAAGTATTATATATTTATTTTTCTTTTATTTAATAAATTTCCTCAGGTCACATTTTTTATAATAACCGTAAGTATAGACCGTTTCGTTTACTTTTCGGATCGGATTATAAATATCTTTTGATTCTTCACCAATTCCTTTAATGGTTCCTCTTGCTCTCAATGTATCTGCCAATTCGCCGCCGTCATTGTGACCAAATTGCATCAAAACATAATCTCCTTTTTTAATCGTTTTCATAATAGAATCCCATCGCCCGTCCGTTAAAAAAGTTCTGCTGCTTCGTCCGCCTCTTGCATGATTCTGAATTTCAATTTTATCTGTATTAATAAATAAATCCATAAAACTTCCCCATCCCCAAAGTGAATCTGCACCTTTACCGGAGCCGTTCTGTACCGTCGAATCTCCGATAATATACAAAACGGGTTTATTTTGGAATTTTTGAAATGAAACTCCCAAAAGCACGACCAATGATATAAAAGGAGTAATGATTTTAATTCTCATAAAATGAATTTACTTTTTTTGGATTTACTGTGAAAATATTCGGCTTCGGAATTTCTTTCACCGATTCATCCAGATAATAATCCGTATGCGGAGGCTGATTGTAGCCTACATTTTGCCACACAATACTCAAACGATATTGCGGATTGTGCATCAAAGTATACAATCTGTGCTTTGTAGGAATTGTTGTACTGAAAATTCTCAACTCTTTATTATCGGCAGTTCTGTACATCACCTCTTCGCGCCAATCTCCAAATAAATCGGCTACCAAAGACGGGTTTTTCTTCGTTCCGTTATTCGATTCACACTGAAAATTCTTAGCATCAAAAATTAGATTCGTTTTATCTTTTTTCCAGTCCCATTTTGAAACGACGGTTCCATCTAAAATTTCGCTTAAAAAATCTCCGTCCCAATAAATTCCCATATTTGCCGGAGGATTTTTATCGCTTATTTTTTTTCCTTTGGTATCGTAAACTCCTTTTAATCCCGCTCCGGCTGCCCAAGATTCCGAACCTTCAAATCTCGGGTCAATATTTAAAGACAAACCTCTTCCGGGACCTTGAAATTTGCCTTGTTTACTATAAACTGTTGAAGGTAATTTCCACAGCACTTTTCCGGTTTTTCCGTCCCTGAAATGCGCACYTGCATCATCAAATCTTTCCTGAATATCAAAAATTTCCAATCCCGGATTGGATGGATCGAGGTCTCCAACGTGCAATGCATCACCGTGACCAAAACCTGTGCTGTTCAAAACTTTTCCGTCATCATCCACCGTCATTGCACCGAAGACAATTTCGTCTTTTCCGTCATTATCGACATCGGCAACCGTTAAATTATGATTTCCCTGTCCGCGATATTGTTTGTTTTCTTCCGAACTTTCGGTATCAAAAAGCCAGCGAAGACTTAGTTTTTTATCTTTAAAATCCCAGACTGCAATCGCTGTTCTGGTGTAGTAACCTCTTGACATAATTACACTTGGCGTTTTTCCGTCCAGATAAGCAACTGCTCCTAAAAATCGGTCGATACGGTTTCCTTTGGCATCGCCCCAGGTTTCGGTCATTTCTTCATTGGTCGGATTTAAACTGCCTGCAAATCTCGGAACCTGATAATTTACGGTATGAATTTCTTCACCCGTTTCACCATTAAAAACCGTCATATATTCCGGGCCGGAAAGAATCATCCCGTTTTCGTTGACGTAATTTTTAGTCGGGTCACCGATGAATTTTCCTTTGGCGTCTTTGCTTCCGTCAGCGGTTTTCATTACGATTTCCGCTTTTCCGTCCTGGTCTAAATCGTAGACTAAAAACTGAGTGTAATGCGCCCCTTCTCGTATGTTTTTGCCTAAATTAATTTCCCACAAAAAAGTTCCATTCATTTTATAAGCCTGAATAATCGGCGGGTCTGTCTCTCCTTTCTGGCTGTTATCTTTTGATCTTCCGGTTTGATGAATAATGATTTCGTATTCGCCGTCACCATCCAAATCGGCAACCGAAGCGTCATTCGGCGTGTAACCTTCAGGCGTTTCCAACGGAATTGAAAAATAAGGCTTTTGATTGGCTGTATATTTTGCAAAATCCTGGCCAACATCCTGATTCTGAGTGTTTGATTTTACGAAATAAGTATAGTTTTTTCCTTTGTCGGCAGTTTTGTCTAAAAAATTAGTTTCATTGTACAACGGTTTTTCATTCAGCTTTTTGGTCTGATTATTTTCTGTGCGGTACACGTCGAAATGTATGTTCTGAGCTTCAGTTCCAAGTAAACGCCAACTTACAAAAATCCCTGATTCTGCAGGAATGGCAGCGATTCCACGTTTTAAATATTCCATTTGCCTTTGCGCAAAAAAAGTTTGCGAAAGAAATAAGGCGGATGTAATGAAGATATATTTGATTTTCATATGCAGATTCTATTTTTTTTCTAATGTCATACGGAATCGCTAAACAGCGATTTCATAAATCTTTTTTTTAATAAGTTTTGCTGAATGCTTTTATAAACTAATATTTTTCGCAATGTCATTCTGACGAAGGAAGAATCTCATTAGTTTAGTTGAGATTCTTCACTCCATTTCATTTCGTTCAGAATGACAAATAATCTAATAATAACATTTAAAACGTTTGAATCTCTCGCAGCCCGACTTGAACGGAGCTCTTTTTGTGAGGAGGCACGACGAGCGAAAAAGCGGAGTGGAAGGCGGAAATAGCTGCCCAAACCTAACAAAGTGGTTCGACGAAGTCAAATAATTCTAATCATACAACTTCAATCGATTGCACAATTTTGATTATTTTTTGGAAACCTGCTTCAGTAACCATTTCACCCATTCTTCAGTTCCCCGATAATTGGTAAAGTCTGCCGGCAATTTTTTACCGTCGATATATTCGTTGTAGCACCAAGGATCACCCAAAGCGAAAACGGTTCCTTTGCCAAATTTTGCAATAGCCCCGATATTTTTGCCTTCTGCCGTCAAAATAGCTTTGGCGGGAGATTTCACATTGATGGAACTCACTTCTTTCATATATAATTTCTGTTCGGAGAAAATTTCGTTTCCGGCCGGAACCATCACTTTCCCTTGTTCAAATTCTCTTTTCTGAACGCGATTGTAACTGTCATCATTGAAATTAATTCCGAATTTTTCTGCCAAATGATTGAAATGTTCAAATTCTGAATTGCCGTTGTCGTTGCTCATTAAAACCAAAACACCGCCATTTTTCACCCAGTTTTCAAGATTCTTAATCGATTTTGCATCGACTAAATTGGCTTTTCCGCCGTAAGCTTCTTTGTCGATATCGGCGTCAACAATGATGTAAATATTGGCATTTTTCAAATCTTTTTTAGAGGGAGCGGTTTTCAAAGTACCGATTTCTGCGCCCTGTTTCTGAAAGATT
This sequence comes from Chryseobacterium sp. 2TAF14, assembly GCF_052115105.1. Taxonomy (NCBI): domain Bacteria; kingdom Pseudomonadati; phylum Bacteroidota; class Flavobacteriia; order Flavobacteriales; family Weeksellaceae; genus Chryseobacterium; species Chryseobacterium sp. 2TAF14. Next base: position 19,210 of record NZ_JBFRGA010000022.1, on the reverse strand, counting down.
TCGCCAAGCAAAGAAAATCCGCCGTTGGTGGTGTCATTCCAAGTGTAATGCCACGATTCTAAAACTTTGGTTTCTTTATTTTCCTTTTTTTCGTTATTGAAAAAATTGTCTAAAATGACTTTCGGTTTGTTTTGAGCATTGGAAAATCCGAATGTGAGTAAAGTTCCTAATGCTAATGTTTTTACTATGACTTGTTTCATAATTTTATTTTACTATTTAATTTGACCTGTTTTTCTATAATATTTAACGCAAAGTCCGCAAAGTTTTTTTCAACTACTAACTGTTTTTAAGTTCGCAAAGGCGTTTCACTTAAATAAGAACACAAAGATTGTTAATTGCAGACTGTCATTGAAATTATTTCGAGAAATATACAGGAATTAATTGAATTTCTCCATCCAAACCGGAAGGCTGCACTTTCCAGTCTGATGCATCGAAAGCCTTGTAATCGATGTTTACAAAATTAATTTCGTGATAATTTCTCCACCGGATTTTATTCCGGTCCATATAACGGATTCGGTTGGCCATCAGGTTGGAAACTTCAATCTGGATGGTGTTTTTTCCTTTTTTCAGATATTTTCCGATACTGATTTCGAACGGAAGACTCCAAACAATTCCCGCATCGTGACCGTTGACAATTACTTTTGCACTTTCATATAATTTGTCAAATTTCAGCACAAAATCGTCGGCTTTATTTTTCTTTAAATTTAATGAAGTCGTATAAACTCCCGTTCCTGAAAAACTCTGCGTTGATGCGTCTTCTGTAAAATCTGTCCAAGGCTGAAGTTGATTTATTTTTCTTGATTTCGGAAGTTCGGGACCGCCTTCTTTGAAAGTCAAATTCCAAGGCTGACTGAGAGCAATCGGAGCTTCTGTTTTCTCAATATATTTCCATTTTGGGATAGCATTATCGGTATTTTCAGAAGATTTTATAATTAATGATTCGCCTGATTTCAGCTGAATTCTAACCGAATTATTCTGCGTTTCAGCAACTCCGGAATCACCGTTTTCAGGATTCATCAAAGCCGTCTGTTTTCCGATATAATTTAATGGAATATTTTGATTGATTTCCTTTGAAGTGTGATTGACAATGTAATAATATTTTCCACCTTCAAAATTCCTTCTGATGAATTTCAACCCGGTGTCGGTCAGTTTTTCTCTTTCGATTTTTAAATATTCTAAGCCTTTTTCAACATCAGAACTTAGAATAATTTTTCCTTTTCCGAATGTAGCCAGTTTCAAATTTCCATTTTGCTGAAAAGGAATTGATTTCCATAAAGTCTCCAATTCTGATTTTCTTTTTTCAGCCTCAAAAAATCCCGGAATATTTTTCGGTTCGTTTTGAAATATAACTGATGCGCCGTTTTGAGCTAAGTTTAAAATATTTTTTAAAGTAGATTCCGGTAAATAATTGAGTTGAGGAATGATTAAAACCTTGTAAGAACCTCCTTCTTTTGAAACCTGAATATTTTGATTATCTAGTTTCGCCTCGCCAATCATTTTGTCTGAAACCATATCCAAAGAGTATCCGGATTTTCCTAATCTATCAAGATTTTTATAAAACTCAGTTGGTTGCAACCATTTTTCAATATTGTGAATTTTAAACGCAACATCTTTTCCTTTTGGATTTGCCCATTGGTCGTAAATCGGCCAATAAATCAAAAGTTCATTATCCGATTTTCCGCTTTGTAAAACACTTTGAGTTCTCGCAACGTAAGAATTTAATCCCGTTAAATGTGACCACAAACTGTTTTCAGGAACGAAATTGGTCGAGGCATAAAACAACCATCCCGGAAACTGAACATCAGCCGGCGTATAAGTTGTTCCGTGGTAGAAAATATGGTTGATTCCTGACAGAAAAATCTGCTCAGCTTCAGGTTTTACCTGTGACCACGAAGTTTTGAAGTGCTCCGTCAACCACGTAAAAGATTCATTGGAAATCAAAGGTTTTCCTGTAATATTGGCTGCTGAAGATGCAAATTTCAACATATTAATATCCGGAATATCAGATTTTTGAATATCTTCATCGTTTCTCTTCAAACCTGAAATATCAAATGGCGTGCTGCCAAAAGTTTCAGATTCCGGAATGTCAACTGCAGCGTACAAATCCAGCAAATTTCCCGGTGAACCGTGCGCCTGATTGGTATTTTTTGAATTTTTTGAATGTGCCCAATTTGTAAAATCTTTGGTGAAATTATTTAAAATCAGTTCACTCATCGTTTCCCGGTAATCCGATTTTATTCTTCCTGAAATCTCACTTTCATTATCACTTACCAAATATTTGATGTAAGGACTCAAATCGTAGCCTCTCCTTTTTTTGAATTCTTCTTTAAATTCAGCCGTCCAATCGGCATTGTACACTTCATAACTGTCATTGAAAAAAGAGCGGACTCCGTAATTTGAATTTCCAAAAGCTTTATCAAAAGTTTTCAAATAATCTTTTGTAGCCTCCGGCGAAAAATGGTCTAAAGTATAGCCCTCTCCGCCCGGAGCGGCACGTTTTACTTTTTGTAAAGTTTTGCCGACAAAAACAGCATAGATTGTCCATTTTCCGGATGTCGGCTTCCATTTTAAAGAGCCATCAGCATTGATTTTATCCGTTAAAACTACCGCTTCATTTTTTTCGTTGTAAGCCGTTACAATATCGAGTTTTACGGTTTTTAAATTCTTTTGTTTTTCGTCTTTCAGAATAATTTTATCTGAAAATTTTTCGTCTGATGAAATCGTATAAGTTTGAACCATCATTTTTGTCGCTGCATCCTGCTCATCCACTTGTGGTCCGCCAATTGGCCAACCTGTTCCGACAGCCATATCAACGCCCATATTCAAGCTTTTTGCTTTATTCGTGGTAAACTTAAGCATTTTCATCCATTCCGGGGAAAGGTAATTGATATACTGATTTTCAAAACCTTTCGCACCGTAAATCGGGACGATTTCAACGCCGCCGAAACCTGCTTTGGAAAGCGTTGTCAGTTGCTTATCCAGTCCTTTTTCGTCAACTGCACTTCCCATCCACCACCATCGTGTCCAGGGTTTTGCAGTCTCGGTAGTTTTTGGCCACGGATTTTGTGCGGAAAGATTTCCGAAAGCAAAACAGAGAACGCTGAGTTTGACTATATTTTTAATTTTCATTTTTTAACTTTTTATTTAACCACAAATCGAAGATTCGACGGAGTCAAAAGTCACAAAAGATTTAACAATTAAGTTATTTAAGTTTGTGATTCTACTTTTGAGAAGAACACATTAGTTTAAAAATCAAAGATTTTTTCTTTATTTCAACATTAAGAAAATTAAGATTTTAAGACTCTTCTTAATGATTCTTATTCTAAATCAATTTATTGGTTCTTCATTTTACATTTAAGTTATTTCTTAAATCCTTAATGTTTAAAAGAATAAACTTTGTTAATTTAATTAAGCTTATTAAGTTCAACATTTTAATTTCCATCCGGCTTTAAAGATTCCATAAAAACAGATTTCGGCCAGTGAAATTTTTCTGCATCATCGGGTTTATTGGGGTTAAAATTTTTATAATTCTTTGAAATATATTTCTTTAAAGGTAAATTCTGATCAACAATAGATTTTACGACACATTTTGCCAATTCGTAAGCTCCGTAAGGATTGAAATGCGTATCGTCTGCCAAAGTGGTCGGCTGATTCGGGTAAGAATTTGCGGGATAATGAACAAATGCTTTTTTTGCAGCTTCCGGTCCCATCGCTTCAAACAATGTTTTGCTTAATACATTTAAATCAATTAAATCAACTTTTTCTTTCTTCGCAATTTCTCGCATTGCATCAGGAAAATCGTCTAACGTATTGACAATTTTATTATTTTCATCAAAAACTCTGCGGTTCATCGAAGTTACTAAAACCGGAATTGCTCCCAATTGTTTTGCCTTCTGAATCCATTCTTTTAACCTTTTTCTGTAACCTGATTTTGTACTGTTTCCTGCTTTTTGGTCGTTGTGTCCAAATTGAATGAATAAATAATCTCCAGCTTTCAATTTATTCCAGATTTTATCGATTCTGTGGCGGTCTTCAAAGGCTTTTAAAGTTTCTCCGCTTTCGGCGTAATTGGCAATCACAACCTCATTCGGAACAAAAAAATATGGTAGCATTTGTCCCCACGAAGCCCACGGTTCGTACTGCGCATCAACAACCGTTGAATCGCCTGTCAGGTAAATCGTTTTCGCTGTTTTGTTGGGTTGAATAATAATTGAGCAAACTTTCGGCGCCTTATCATTAAATTCAATCGTTAAAAGATTATCCCAATGTAAATATTTTGTTTCTCTCGGTTTTAGTTTGACAATACCAATTTTTTCTCCATCCCGATTTCGGATAATGCTGTCTTTTATGTGAACGGTGATTTTTTTTTCAAGAATTTCGCCTTGTTTTGTTTTAACATCATTCAGCATCAGACGGCGGTTTTCTACACGAACTGTCGTTTCAGAAGTTCCTTTTGTATCGCCTAAATTCAGTTTAATATCATAATTTCCTTCAGGAATTGCCACTGAAAAATAGAAAGGTTTGTCGCTCGTGATAAAATCTCCCGTCAAAGCGTTTCCGCCATTGTCGACCGATTTTAAACCAGAAATATCCATAAATCCATACCCGATTTTCCTGTCAAATTTTGAAGTTGAAGTAATTGGAATAAATCCATTTTCGGTTCTGTTCCCTCCAAAATCAAATTTGAAAGTCTTTTGTTGAGCACACATCAACGAACAGATAAAAAGCATTAAAAACCCTACTCTATTTCTCATAATTAATCTATTAAAATATTGACTTCCGGCATTTTAAACTGCTTATTTTCTTCCGAAGCATCTGGCAAACCGAAATAGAAATACAGCGTTCTTTTAAATCTTCCGTTCAGATGATTCAATTCGCTTTCCGGTCCTAAAGATTCCGTTTTATCGTTAATGTTAAATGCGAGAACAGTTCCCAATGGCGGAATTGCATCGAGGAAAGAAATATTTCCGCTTGGTAATTTCGGATAACCTTCTGCTCCGTAAATTCCGTAAAAATCAAACAATCTGACGAACATTTTTTCTTCTTTCGTTCCCACCGTTATTTTTCCTTCAGCTGTATCAAGTTGCAGCCAAGAAACATCATCAAAATAACCTTTAAATTCAGGATAAATCCAGGGTGATTGACCCGTTCTTGTTGAGTTTTTCAAATTCTGCCAAACATTGTACGTCTGCCCTTGCAAACGGTTTTTCCAGACATGATAAGGCCCTTTTCCAAGCCATTTTGCATTGATGACATAATTTTCAGGTTCATCGAAACTTACGCCTGCAAACTGATAATCTCCGGACAAAGAATATTCATAATTTAATTCTAAAATACCGTTTGGATTCAGTTTCCAAATTATTTTATTTCCGTTTTTATAGTGAACTTCAATCAATTGATTTTGATCTTCTGCAAAAGATTTAATAGAAGATAATTTCATTTTTCCATTCACAAAAACAGGTCCGTTCCGGAAGCTCATTTTTTTACTTTTTTTATCTAAAATGACAGATTTCAACAAACCGTCTTTTTTCCCGATTGCAAATTCCTTTTCGTTTGATTTTAAGATAAATAAAGAATCATTTTCTGTAACAGATACCGAAAATTCTTTAATCAAAGTTTTTTGAAATTGTTTCGAAATATTATCATTAGAAACAATTTTCCAGTTCCATGTGTAAATTTCCTTTCCGAAAGCGTCGGTTACGGTCAACAATAATCCTTCACTTTCTTTCCAGTTTGAAGGAAGATTTAAATTGATATTTCCTTTTTCTATTGGCTTTACATCGGGTGATTCTGCTTTTCCTGTTTTAATGATATCAAATCCGGATTCTGAAGAAAATGGAGTTTTAAACTTAATTAATTTCCATTCAAATTGACATTCATTCAAATTCGTAAAATGATAGCGGTTTTCAACAGGAATATTTCCATTAAAATCATTAGGAAGCGTCTTCCAATCAATTTTTACAGGACTGTAAATTTCTCGAATCGCATAAAAACTTCCTTCTTTTTCACGATGTGGTCCCAAAACTCCGTCCGGCGCGTTAATTGCGTTGACATCGATTTGATTATTGAAATCCGTTCGCTCCAAACCTTCATCCACAAACGCCCAAAGAAATCCGCCCGCTCCTTTTTTGGAATTCCAGTGAAGTTCCCAATAATCAGCTAAAGAAGTTCCGCCACCACCGTCATCCTGAGCATGTAAAAATTCGGTCGGCATGTAAATATTTTCACCTTCAAGAATATTTTTTGTACTGCAATAATCTTCGTAATGATTGCAGTCGATTCCGTTGAAAGCATTTCCCGGCTTGTGATGTGCGTGAATCACGGGACGGTTTGACAAGTCATATTTTGCGAATTCCGCATCGAGACTGAAATTATGTCCGCCTTCATTTCCGTTGCTCCAAAAGATGATTGAAGGATGATTGGCATCTCTCACAACCATTTCTTTCACGAGCTTTTTGCCAATTTCTGTGTCGTATTTTTTTTGCCAGCCCGCCAATTCATCCAAAACGTATAAACCCAGCGAATCGCAAATCTTTAAAAACGATTTATTCGGCGGATAATGAGAACATCGAACGGCGTTCATATTCATTTCTTTGATGAGCTGAACGTCCATTAAATCTATATTTTCTGTAACGGCACGACCCGTTTCCGGCCACCAAACGTGACGGTTGATGCCTTTCATTTTCACTTTGGTTCCGTTGATGAAAATTCCATCGCCTTTGCGGATTTCAATGGTTCGGAAACCAAATTTCTCTTCAGTTTGGAAGATATTTTTCTTGTTTTTATTTAAGCTAAATCTTGCTTTGTATAAATTCGGTGTTTCTGCTGTCCAAAGTTTTGGATTTTTAATGGCAAATTGAATCTGTTTTAAAGTATCGCCTTTTTCAATTTTAATTTGAGATTCACCAACTAAATTATTTTTAACATCAAATAATTCGACTTTAATATTATTTGCGGAATTGATTCCTTTTAAATGAATATTTGAACGGAAAATTCCGTTTGCTTTGGCATCAATGGCCGTCCAAGAAATATGTTCTTTTGGAGTGGCTTCCAGATAAACCGGTCGGAAAATTCCACCTAAAATCCAGTAATCAGCCAGACGTTCTGCATTGTTGACCGATTTATCAGCAGACATTTTGGAAACTTTGACTTCAAGAATATTTTCTTTTCCGAAAATTAATTTGTCAGAAATATCATATTTAAATTCATAAAAAGCGCCCTGATGAATTGCTCCGGCTAATTGTCCGTTGATTTTCACTTCCGTGTCTGTCATTGAACCTTCAAAAACAATATTGACGGTTTTTCCTTTCCAGGAATTGGGAACTGAGAATTTGTGTTTGTATAAACCTGTTTCGTCGTGAAATTTAAAATTTCTTCCGTATGTTACGTAATCACGACCGTAATTGTACGAGCCAAAACCTTGCTGCTCCCAATGAGAAGGCACGTTGATTTTGCTCCAGTTTCCCGATTTTCTACCAGAATTAATCCAAAAATCCCATTCTTTTGTGTGCTCAGCATCTTTCCCAGTTAAGAATTGAATTTCTTTAGACTGAGAAAACAAAAACTGTGAACAGACACATAGAAGAGCAAATATTTTGGAAGAAAAACTCATTATTTCGCAGCAATGTCGGAATCGTCTTTTTTGTCGTAAGATTGGGTAAGAGAAGCCACTTTGGTGACATTGACTTTGGTTTGTTTTAAATTTTTAATATTGTTTAAATTTTGTTCTTCAGGCTTTAAAGCTTTGATTTTCAGATTTTCAAATGTGAAATCTTTCAGCTCAAACAAATCAGACTTTTCGATTGAAAAAGCCGTTTCACAACTGATGTCGATATTTTTTAAGGTAATATTGTTTGCCAATCCTTTTCGTGGTCTTTCTTCGCCTTTTAAATCAAAAAACTGATTCCAGCCTTTTACATAAAGAAAAGTTTTTACATTTCCTTTAATATTTTCAACCGTTATATATTCATAATGTTGTGGCGTGTCGGGACGCATTTTCAAATGCAGTAATCTTGAAGGATCTTTCACGATAGAATTACGCAAAAGCACGTTGTAATTGTGAATCGATTCGCTTCCGCAAGTCAGAACCGAATGACAGAAACCGAAAGTATTATCTTCAATCAAAATGTTTCTGTTTTCTCCGTTATTCGGGTCAACATCAGCTTTCGGACCTTTTCCACCTTTCAGAGCGATGGCATCGTCATTGACCGACATATAGCAATTTTTAATTAAGAAATTAGTACAAGCATCAATATCAACAGCGTCAGAACTTGGTGCTTTTACGGGTTCTTTCGGGGCTAAAATCGTAAGATTTAACAATTTAACGAAATGCGATTTGTAATAATGGGTACTCCAAAACGGCGAATTTTTTACGGTAATTCCTTCAATCTGAATATTTTTTGAGTTGGAAACATAGATAATTCTCGGTCGCATTTCATCCATATTGGTGCATTTGGGATTCCATTCGCGTCTTTTCCAGAAAGATTTCCAGAATCTTAATCCGTTTCCGTCAAGAGTTCCCTTACCTGAAATAGTGAAGCCATCTAATCCGTCTGCATTAATTAAAGCAGGAAAATATTTTACCGTTTGTCCTTCCATTCTTGTTGTAACCACCGGGAAATCGTTGATATCGTCGCTTCCTTTTAGTTTTGCTCCGTTTTCTAAATGTAAATGCGTTCCCTGTTTAAAAAACACTGAACTGATCAGAAAAGTTCCTTTTGGCACGATGATGACACCGCCGCCGTTTTTAGCCGCCAAATCAATAATTTCCTGAAGCTTTTTGGTCTGAAGAACTGTACTGTCGTTTTTAATCCCGTTTTCAGTAATGATGTATTTTTTACCAAGTTTATTAATATCTGTAGGCTTGTTTTCTTTAAACCATTTTGGAATTGCTGTTCCGTCCGGAAATTTATCCTGACTTTTTAATGCTGAAAAAGAAAAAAGAAGTGAAAATGCCAGTAAAAACTTTGATATATTTTGAAATTTCATAATCGATTTTATATAGCTAAATAACGAAAATAAAAATATACATTTTGAGAAAGTACAGCATCCTGCTCTTTCATGTTGAAAGTGGAAAGCGGTTTTAATTATTATCGCTGATCCTGCAGATGTGGCAGATTAAAACTAATAAATCAGCAAAATCTTTATGAATGATCATTTGTTTTTAAACATTACTTAATTAAGGTTTATAATTAAAAAAATAACGTCTACAAAATTTACAAACGTTATTTTTCCAATTAATTTTTGAATAAAATCAATGTGCGTGATTACCTGCATTTGATAATTTGGCATTCACAAAAAAGGCTCCTTTTGTAACCACCGATGCATCGGCAGGAATTTCATTAACAGTAGTAATCGCTGTATATCCCATATCGGAAGAACCTTTTACCACTTCTATCTTTTCAAAATTGACTGTCTTAGATTCTTTTTCGTGAGCTTTCTTTTCATGTTCATGTTCTTCTTCCTCAGTATGCTCATCCTGTTTTTTATTTGTTTTAATAAAAATATAATATTTGCTGTCTGTTTCTACAATCGCTTCATTAGGAACTGCAGGTGTCGTACTTTTATCAAGGCTTACAATCCCGGTGATATTCATTCCGTCGATCAGCCCGGTTTTATTTCCTGTGACAGAACAGTGTACAGAAATAGTTTTGCTCTCATTCTCAAAAGACGACCCAATACTGAATATTTTTGCATCGTACTCAGTTTCCGGGTTGTTGGTCAGTTTAAAATGAACGATTTGCCCAATTTTCATTTTTGGTAAATCTTTTTCAAAAACCTGTAAATCGAGATGCAGAGAACCATTATCGATCACATCAGCAACTGGCGACGAAATATCAACATAACTTCCTATCTGTGCAGAAATATTACTGACCGTTCCACTAATTGGCGATTTGATGACCAATCCAGATCGTAAATTGCCGTTATTTACATTTGCCGGGTTGATGCCTATAATCTGAAGCTGCCTTTGTAAAGACGCTCTTTGTGTTCGTAACGTTTTCAGTTCGGCATCAGAACTTTGCAGGTTTTTTTTTGCACCTGCATCATTATCAAACAATTCTTTTTGCCTTCGGTATTCCTGTTCGGCAAAAGCAATTCTGCTTTTCACCGTAAGATATTGCTCTTGTAATTGAATGTATTCAGGATTGCTTATCGATGCAATGACCTGACCTTTTTTCACAAAATCCCCGATCTGAACATTTAATGTTTTAATAATTCCGCCATACATTGAAGTTATGGTTGCTTTATTATTGTTTGGAACCCGTAATGTACCGTTAGCTTTTATAGTTGAAGTGAGCTCTTTTAATTCAATTTTACCTAAAGTAATTCCTACGCTTTTTATTTGCTCATCGGTAAGACTTGCAATGGTTTGAGGAGCTTCTTCGCCGTGTTCTTCGGTTTGTTCTGTCTTAATTTCTCCTTCAGGTTCTGCGGTCGTTTCTTTTTTTCCGCAGCTTACGAAGGAAATAAAAGCAAGGGTGATATAGATGATATTTCGTTTCATTTTATTTGTTGATTAAAGAATTAATGGTGATTACAGACTGGTTTACCTGCTGTACAGACTCCAGATATTTTAGCTGAATGTTGGTTGCAGTCTGCAAAGCAAATAAATATTCAACGTATGAGATTTCTCCGGTTTTATAGCCGAGTTGCCCTGCTTTAACGATTTTTTCAGCATTCGGTAAAGCTTGATTAACATAATATTGATATTGCTGAATATCTTGCTGGTATTGGTTTAATGCATTTTCCAGCTGAGCGGTCAACTGTTTTTGTTGCTGTTTCGCATTCGATTCTGCCATTTGCTTTTGATATTCCAAAGACTGGATTCGTGCTTTGGTCGCTCCGAAAGTCAAAGGAATTGCAATTCCGATATTGGCAACGCTGAAACGATTTCCTGCATTGTAATATTTTTCCTGACCATTCATCGTATGAAAACCAATAATCGACTGATTGGTATAACCTAAAGTAAACTCTGGTAAACCTTGCGATCTCTCAACATTTTTGTTCTTTTCGGCAATTTCCATTTCCTGATAAAAAGCTTTTACCGTAGGATGATTGGCGATAGCGGTGCTGTCCAGAACATATTCCACTTTCAAAGGTTCATAATTTTCATTAAAAGAGATTTGAATATCTTCATCCGTATTCAGAAGGGTTTTCAGGTTTTTGTAGGCATTATTCAGATAAATTTTATTCTGATTTAATAATAAATTGATCTCCCCTTTCTGAGTTTCTGCAGTGCTTATTTCTATTTTTTTGATGTCACCTGCATTAAATCTTACGGTTGCAATCCTGATAAAATCCTGATAAAGACTATCCAGTTTCAACAGTTTGTTTTGATTATAATGCAAATATTCAATCTGATAAAAGTAAGTTCTGACCTGTTTTGCCAATTCATTAACAGTAATTTCTTTGTTAATTTGTTTTCCTTTTATTTCCTGCGCAATGAGTTCTTTTCTTGCTTTAAATAAAGTGGGAAACGGAATACTTTGCGAAATAGAAAACGACTGGTCAAATTTCGGACTGTTGTATTGCCCCAATTGTGCATTAAAACTCAATTTGGGAAGTTCATTTCCCGTCGGTTTCAGGCTTTCAGAAACTTTAACATCCAAGTTTTTAGATTTTATTGAATAGTTATTATTCAGCGCTATTTCTGTCGCCTCTTCTACCGAAAGAGCCTTTGTTGTTTGAGCCGTCAATGTTTGTCCAAATAATAAAAAACCTAAAATAATCACCGTCGTTAAAGGTTTCATTTTGATATTCTTAATATTGAATTTTGTACTGAAAATAATGTAAAGCATTGGCAAAACAAATAATGTAAGAAAAGTTGCCGTAATCAATCCGCCAATCACAACAGTTGCCAAAGGTTTCTGAACTTCTGCTCCTGCCCCCGTGGAAATCGCCATCGGAAGAAATCCTAAAGACGCAACCGCTGCAGTCATCAAAACCGGACGAAGCCTTGTTTTAGTTCCTTCAAAAACACGTTTCAGAATATCTGTTTCGCCCTCTTTTTCTAATTGATTGAATGTTCCGATCAAAACAATTCCATTCAAAACCGCAACCCCGAATAAAGCAATAAAACCAATTCCTGCACTGATGCTGAATGGCATATCGCGAATAATCAATGCGAAGATTCCGCCAATTGCACTCATCGGAATCGCTGTAAAAATTAATGCGGCTTGCTTTAAAGATTTAAAGGTAAAATAAAGCAGCATAAAAATTAACAAAAGAGAAACCGGAACAGCAATCATCAGTCTTTTGCTTGCTGCCTGCAAATTTTCAAATTGCCCGCCATAAGTGAAGTAGTAACCCGAAGGAAGCTTTACTTTGTCATCCAGTTTTGCCTGAATATCTTTCACCACACTTTCGACATCGCGGTTTTTCACATTAAAACCGATTACGATTCTACGTTTTCCGTCTTCACGGCTAATCTGCGCAGGACCGAGCTTGTAACTGATATTTGCAACCTGCGAAAGCGGAATCTGATTCCCTGAATTGGTGGAAATCATCAGATTATTCACATCATCAATATTGGTTCTGTGAAGGCTGTCTAAACGGACAACCAAATCGAAACGTCTTTCGTTCTCAAAAACCAGACCTGCACTTTTACCTGCAAAAGCGGTACTTAGCGTATTATTCACGTCTTCAATATTCAATCCGTAGTTTGCCATTCTTGTTCTGTCGTATTCTACGTTGATCTGCGGAAGTCCGCTAACCCGCTCAATCTGAGGTTGAGTTACACCATCCACTGATTGAATTACATTGTTTACTTTATTCGCATACATTGCAAGAGAATCGAGGTTTTCGCCGAAAATTTTTACGGCAACATCCTGACGAATCCCGGTCATTAATTCATTAAAACGCATCTGTATCGGTTGATTTTTTTCAAAGAAAACCCCCGGAATATTTTCGAGTTTTTCAGAAATTTCGTCTGCTAATTCATCGTAAGATTTTTTTGTTTTCCATTCTTTTTGTGGTTTTAGAACGATGATCATATCCGTTGCTTCGGGTGGCATCGGATCAGTAGGAACTTCGGCGGAACCTGTTTTTCCTACAACCATTTTCACTTCATCAAACTGTTTTATAATTCTTGATGCCTGCATCGATGTTTCTACACTTTGGGTAAGCGAACTTCCCTGTGGCAAAATACAATGAAATGCAAAATCTCCTTCCTGCAATTGTGGGATAAACTCGCCTCCCATCCTACTGAAAATAATAATGCTTACCGCAAATAATGTAACGGTAGCTGAAACTAAAATGTATTTTAAACGCAATGCTTTCTGTAATAATGGCTGATAAATATTCTGCAGTTTTCGCATCATTTTATCCGAAAAATTTTCTTTTGTGGAAGGTTTTTTAGATAAAAATAAAGCACTCATCATCGGGATGTATGTTAAAGATAAAATCAAGGCTCCTAAAATTGCAAAACCTACTGTTTTTGCCATCGGTGTAAACATTTTACCTTCTACTCCAACCAAGGTTAAGATCGGAATATAAACGATGAGAATAATAATCTCCCCAAAAGCTGCGCTATTTCTAATTTTTGAAGCAGAAAGAAAAACTTCTTCATCCATTTCTGCCTGCGTCAGTTTTTGAGTTGATTTTCTGAGCCCTAAATGATGAAGTGTAGCTTCCACAATAATGACTGCTCCGTCTACGATCAAACCAAAATCTATTGCACCAAGGCTCATCAGGTTTGCACTTACACCAAAAACATTCATCATTCCCAATGCAAAAAGCAATGCTAATGGAATTGCAGAAGCAACGATTAATCCGGCTCTGAAATTTCCAAGAAATAGCACAAGAACAAAAATGACAATCAATGCACCTTCTATAAGGTTTTTTTCGACTGTATTGATGGCTCTTCCCACCAAATCTGTTCTGTCTAAAAATGGTTGGATAACGACATCTTTGGGTAAAGATTTTTGAATTGTCGGTATTTTTTCTTTCACCAAATTCACCACTTCGTTACTGTTGGCTCCTTTCAGCATCATTACAATCCCTCCTACTGCGTCAACTTTTCCGTCGAACGTCATTGCTCCATAACGTACTGCGCTTCCCAATCTTACATCGGCAACATCTTTTATAAAAATAGGAACACTTGCTGTATTATTTTTTACTGCAATATTTTCTATGTCCTCTAAAGAAGTTACAACACCAATTCCACGGATGAAATAGGCATTCGGTTTTTTATCAATGTATGCTCCACCTGTATTCTGATTGTTTTTTTCTAATGAAGTGAAAATATCTGTCACACTTACACCCATTGCTTTCAGACGGTTGGGATCGACGGTAACTTCATATTGTTTAAGCTCACCGCCAAAACTGTTTACTTCTGCAATTCCAGGTGTTCCATTCAGTTGCCTTCTCACAATCCAGTCCTGCATTGTTCGCAATTCTTGGGAAGTATATTTGTTTTTACTTCCCTTTTTCGGATGCAGAATATACTGATAAACTTCTCCCAAACCGGTGCTTATGGGAGCCAATTCTGGAGTTCCTATTCCTTTTGGAATTTCTTCTGCAGCTTCTTTTAATTTTTCACTGATAAGCTGACGCGCAAAATATACATCAACATTCTCTTTAAAAACTACGGTTATTACCGATAATCCAAATCTTGAAATACTTCTTGTTTCTTCGATATCCGGAATATTGGCGATGCTTTGCTCAATGGGAAAAGTCACCAGCTGTTCTACTTCCTGACCTGCAAGTGTAGGACAAACCGTAATGATTTGCACCTGATTATTGGTAATATCGGGTACAGCATCAATCGGTAATCTGGTGGCGCTCCAAACTCCCCAGATTATCAACAACAAAGTCATAATCCCAACGATAATCTTGTTTTTAATGCTAAATTTTATGATTTTATCTAACATAGAATTTTATTTAATTTTTATTGATCTGCGATCTCATTTCACATCAAGTAAATGATGCATTTCTGAAATGCAAAAATGATTAGGAATACCATGCAATGATATTGCAAAGCTTTCCTAAAAAGTTGTGATGAAAGGATTCTTTCATCTGACCGTTAAAAATTAAATCTTGGGAGGTTGCCAAATGTGGTCGTAAACCTGATAGGCAATATTGTTTCTATGAAAAAGAATTTTCTTTGAAAAATAGGTTTTTACCTGCAAAGGAATTTCTAAAAAAGGTTCCATTTTAAATGCAGCAACCGTAATCTGGCAACAGCTGCAAAAGCAAAAAGGTGAACAGCCATCATTTGCATCATTAGAATGAGAATCTTCAATATGGAGTGAAATCTGAGTATGATTTTCAATTTTAGACTTTACATTCACATCACTGCACGGCATGATCAGCAGT
This sequence comes from Chryseobacterium sp. 2TAF14, assembly GCF_052115105.1. Classification (NCBI taxonomy): domain Bacteria; kingdom Pseudomonadati; phylum Bacteroidota; class Flavobacteriia; order Flavobacteriales; family Weeksellaceae; genus Chryseobacterium; species Chryseobacterium sp. 2TAF14. The sequence continues at coordinate 3,895 of NZ_JBFRGA010000022.1, read as the reverse complement.
GCAATAAAATAAATTGTTAATATAAGCCTTAGAAATTTCATTTAACAAAAATAAAAAAATAGTTGATATAAATTAAAATTTATTGCATTTCAGTTATTTATGTGTTAAAAACAGATGATATCTTTTAGGATTGATATCCTAACAATTTTCTAATCTGATAGAAAAATCTTTCAATGAGCCTTAAATCCTGAGTTACGATTTCGGCATTTCCTCTCAGTTCTTTATCGAATTTTAAAGTTTTATTGTAAGATGTTTTTAAACCTTTGGGAAGTACGACATCTACGTAATAATTGCCTTTATCATCAGGAATCAGTGAGATATTCTGTACTTTTCCTTCGATAATTCCGTATTCCTGGAAGCGGTAATTGTCTAATTTAATCAACACTTTTTCTCCGGGAACAATTTTTCCGGAATTTGTGGTCGGTACAGACATTCTGCCTACCAGTTGTTCGGTATGATCCGGCAAAACAGATAAAATCGGGTCGCCCGCTTTTACAAACTGATTTTCACCATAAAACTGCTGAAAACTTGCCACTCCGTCAGTTGATGAAACAATAAGATAACTTTGTTCCCACTGTTTTAAAGATTTTCGAAGCTGCTCGAATAACTGTAGGGTTTGAGATGAATAGGTAATTTTATCTTTCTCGGTATTGATCGCTGTTCCGCTTTTTGTTTTATTGAAATTAGAAATACTTTCCTGTAATTGAGAAAGGGAAATATTTAAGTTTTCTAAGTTTTGTTGCGCCTGAAGATATTTTATTTTTTCACTTTCAAGCTCTACGGCGGCAATCACTCCTTGGTTGAATAATTCCTGCGATCTTTGATAGCTTTTGCGTGAAAGTTCTGCCTTTGCGACTTCCAGATTTTTTTGTTGTTTTAAAGTAGCAATTCTACTTCTGGATTCTGATATACTCAGATTGGTGGCAATATTTTCAGGGGCGTAAGGCTGTAAACGTGTAAACAAACTTTCATCCTGAAAAGCTTTTGCAAAGCTGTTATAATCACTCTGAAGCTCGCCCAGTTTAAAATGGGAAGCTTCTTTAACAGGAAAAGAAAGCAGCTGATCTGAAGCGATAGACTCTACTATTTTTTTTAGCTTTAAAACATCCTGATAATTTGCCGTCGACTGCAAAACCATCATTACATCACCTTTTTTTACTTTTTGATGATCTTTAATGAATATTTTTTCAATCTTTGAGCTGCTTCTTGCCTCTATTTTTTCCGGCGGATTTTGCGATGTTACCACAATAGGAGCCGGAACAAATTCCGGATATTTGATGATGTAACTCATGGCAAGGATAAGCAATAATATCAAAAATATAATCGTATTTCCCCATCGGAACATCCAATGTGGTGGTTCTGTAAGTATATCTTGAACGCTTTCTGAGCGGAGTTCTATATTGTCTAAAATGTCTTTCATAGCTAAACTAAATCCTCAATTGAGGATTTAGTAATTGATAATTGAGATTCAAAATAATTTATACGTTTATTCTAAGATTAATGACTAATCAAAACAAACTACTATTTGACCAGATTTAAAACAACAGTTAGGTAGTGAGCAGTAAATATAACCACTTGGGCATGATCCACCGCTTGGAGGTATCGCATATGGGTACTGACCGCTACATTGATCAATGGGTGGAAGTTCTTTGTCAGAGCCTAAAATTTTACTTAAATCATCTCTTTTAATTTTTTTTAGATTTTTCATAATAAATAATTTGTTTTAGTTTTATGCTACTCTTTTGTAGCTTTTCGGGTTAAACTTCTAATTTTAGTATTATTTAAAAGTTAAATCCTCATTTTGAGGATTTAACTTTTAATTTCAAATTATAAACCGTAGAGTCTTTTGCATTCGCAAGCAATATGGCCTGAATTTTCTTCGTGATAACAAAAATCATCAGGAAGCGCTTCTACAAATTGAGTCATATGTTGATAGCAATAAGCTCGAGTTGGCGCACCACCTTTAACATTTTTTAATTCGTTTCTTTTAATTTTCTTTAAATTTTTCATAATAAATAGTTTATTTTTCGATTATCTCTTTTTTTATAAATTCTAAAGTTCAGTTCTAATTATTTTTTAATAATAACACAGCAAAAAAACATAATCTTTTTTAAAGAATTAATTTTTTAGCTTTTTAATAATCAATGCAAGCGTATGGTCTGTCAGATTTAAAGCAACAGCTAGGTAATGAGCAGTAAATATAACCAGCAGGGCAAGATCCGCTACTAGGAATTCCATATGGCTGACCTCCACAATCATTAACAGGAATCGGCTCACCTCTATCAGACCCTAAAATTTTACATAAATCTTCTCTTTTCAACTTTTTTAAATTTTTCATAATAAATTAATTTGTTTTTTGATTTCCTACTCTATTATAGCTTTTCGGATTACGCTTTTAATTAATTTTAAATAATCTTAAAACTCATTAAAGACCAACTTGACATTCTTGAGAATCATACATATTTTGATGAATGCATGTTCCTCTTTGAGGACACCACACTAATTTGCAGGGACAAACATAACCTCCGTCCTCTGGTATTTGATCGCCAGGAACAAAATGCGCAAAGCAATCATTAGAAAGCCCACCTCCTGTAAGATCTTTAAGATCTTTTCTTGAAATTTTTTTAAGATTTTTCATAATTAAGTAATTTGTTTTTTGGTTTTTCCTACTCTCTTATAGCTTTTCGGATAACGCTTTTTATGAGATTTAAATATAAAAAATAATTCTGACATAGATGAATTATTTTTAAATTAATTCCCCAGTTCAAGCTGATTTTTAACGAGTCTGTAATATTCATCTTTTAAAGCTACCAATTCTGCATGATTTCCTTCTTCAACTACTTTACCCTTATCTAAAACAATAATTTTATCGGCGTGTTTTACAGTTGATAATCTATGAGCAATTACAATAGCGGTTTTGCCTTTAAAAAACTGTTCCAGATTTTCCATAATTACTTTTTCATTATTGGCGTCTAAAGCTGAGGTAGCTTCGTCAAAGAAAATGTATTCCGGAGATTTGTAAACGGCTCTTGCAATGAAAAGTCTCTGCTTTTGTCCACCACTTACACCAACTCCCTCGTTTCCTATTTTTGTGTTATAACTTAAAGGTAAATCTTCAATAAAGTCTTTAATATTGGCAATTTCTACAGCTTTTCTCAGTTTTGATTTATCTACATAATCTTCACCTACTGCAATATTATTGGCAATCGTATCATTAAAAACATAGCCTTCCTGCATCACCACTCCACACTGATCTCTCCAGAATCTTGGCGAAATATTTTTCATCTGGGTATTCCCGATTCTAATGTCGCCTTCATTAGGTTCATAAAATTTCATTAATAATTTCAGCAATGTTGTTTTTCCGCTTCCGCTGGCTCCAACGATTGCCGTTGTTTTTTGGTAAGGAATATTTAAACTTAAATTCTCAAAAACAAATTGGTCTGAACCGATGTATCTGAAAGACATATTGCTGATTTCAATATCTTTTTCAGGGATTTCTGTGGCATATTGATCGTCTTTGCTTTCTTCATCTTCTTTATCATGGATTTCTCGTAATCTTTCTAAGGAAATTTTAGCATCCTGAGTTTGTTTTACGAAATCTATCAATTGTAACAATGGGCTGTTTAACTGTCCTATAATATATTGTACAGAAAGCATCATTCCTAAAGTAAGATTTCCGTCTAATACCAATTTGGCAGAAAGAAAACTCACCAGGATATCTTTCATTTGGTTGATGAAGTTTCCACCGACCGATTGCCATTGTTCTAATGACAAAGATTTTATTTTTAGCTTAAAAAGTTTCACCTGCAGAAATTCCCAATCCCAGCGTTTTTGTTTTTCGGCATTATGCATTTTTATTTCCTGCATTCCGTTGATAAGCTCAATCACTTTACTC